>CAZDHQ010000745.1:0-2742 GCA_964505135.1 uncultured Ferruginibacter sp. | reverse complement strand
AGTGGCTGACTTTGGTCTTCCTATAACCGGACCAGTGAGTGCTTCTACTTCATCAATACTCAGCTTAAGATCACCCATAATTTTCATAATGGCCATCATGCTGAATACACCAATTCTATTGGCAATAAAAGCAGGTGTGTCTTTACACAAAACCGTTGTCTTGCCCAAAACCAAATCACCGTAATGTAGTAAGAAGTCAACAACCGCCTGGTCAGTGTATGGCGTAGGAATAATTTCCAGTAGTCTTAAATATCTTGGCGGATTAAAAAAGTGGGTGCCGCAAAAGTGCTTCTTAAAATCATCGCTTCTACCTTCAGCCATTAAATGAATGGGAATACCGGAAGTATTGGAAGTAATGAGTGTGCCCGGCTTGCGGTATTTCTCTACCTCAGTAAAAATAGATTGCTTGATATCGAGTCTTTCCACCACCACTTCAATCACCCAATCGCAATCAGCGATTTTTTTCATGTCATCTGTAAAATTGCCTGTGGTAATTCTCTTAACGACATCAGCAGTATAAACCGGGGATGGATTGGATTTAATGGCTGTCGCCAAAGCATCATTTACAATTTTATTTTTCTCGGCCATTTTTGAATCGGCCGGCAAATCTTTGGGCTGGATATCGAGTAACAACACCTGCAACCCCACACCTGCAAAGTGACAGGCAATGCGGCTTCCCATTACACCACTACCTAATACGGCTACTTTTTTAATCGTTCTTTTCTGCATGGCAAGAAAATTAGTTAGTTAAACAACTATTTTTATATGCCGAAATTAATGTATTATTTGTATCGCTAAAAATTAAAAATAAGTAGTGATCAAGGATGCAAAACCACTTTCACATGTTCGTCTTTCCTGAGTGTTCGGTTAAATAAAAACCCAACTACACTAAAGCTTGAATTGTCTCTCCAGGTAAGAATTGGAAAAGAAGGAAAATATTTTTTCAGCATTGGGTATTGAAAATAGTAGCCAGATAATGCACTTACAGGATAACGCTCCAGCGTGGAAGCAATACTGTCAATACTATGGATAATCTCGGTTTCACTCTGCTGGTAAGGATTGGAGAAAGGCACATAATAACTGGTGAAAAAACCGGTCCGGCAATAAGACTGTAGCAATTTTGGATGAGCCGCTTCAATGATCATTTTTTGATTCAATCCATATTGGTCTCTCAATGATGAGATGTATTGCAGCGACTGCTGTTCATTGCCTTCAGAAAGATTTTTAAAATCGAGCCAAACTGAAGCTGTCATTTTTCTTGACCTGTACTCATCCAGTACGGATTCAATTCTAAGCTTAGAATAATTGGTAGAATCATGATAAAGCAGCAAACAGTTTTTAGCAGTATCAAAATAAACATCCATTTCAAAACCTGCAAGGTCATTGGGTAAATTCTTTAAATGCTCTACTGTGTTCACTGCTTTTACCCAAAGCCTGTTTTTTAACTGTAATGTATTTTTACAATGATCAAAATCTGCTGGTCTTATTTTGTCGGTGAAAGTTGCAGGCAGCAGCATACGTGTCATTCCTTTATGTAATAACACATCAGCAGTAAAGTAAAGAAGCAGGATTAAAACAGCGACCGTATATTTGTTCAAAAGGAAAACACCTTTCTTCATTGATGATTTTTTCTCCGTTACAAACGATTATAAAAACAGAAAAGCCGGCTTTATTATTTTTATTAAAGCTACTTCTTTTATTGGCTGCATTAAAATGCATTTTCTTTTTTTATAACTATGATCTGGCAAATGGATGGCAGATTAACTCATTAAAAGAATTTGTCAAGCTTTGCGGCTGGTCAATTTTATACGATTTTGCCAGCATTGCAATCATCAACTTTTTATTATTGCTGTTGATTGTTTTGGGAAAAAGCATTTTTAAAAAGCAGCTACCAAAATCCTTGATAACTTTAATTTTTACCGCACTAAACACATTCAATCTCTTACTAAATGCAGTCGACATTTTTTACTACAGGTTTCACTTACAACGTGCCGATGCAGACCTGCTGTATGTTTTAAGAAACCCGTTTGAAAATGGCACGATCAAAGTACTGTTAATCTTATTAGCCATTATCACATTCTTATTTTTTATTGGAAGATTCATTTATAAAACCCTTATAAAAATCACGAATGTTGATACAAATCCAAAGCGATACATACTAACATCCATATTATTATTTATAGCAGTACTTTTTTTTGTTGGCAGCAAATTGATTGTTCCCACCTATCCGCTCACGGCTGTTAAACCAGTGCAATTACCGCTGGCACAAAATTCATTTCACAGCTTCATCTATTCCCTCTATCGAAAGAACGAATTGCAGATTCCGGATAAGCAATACATGAGTAACAGTGAGCAACAGCAATTATTTTCCATCAATAAAAAAAACAATACCGCCAATAGTACTAAAAAAAACATTGTGCTCTTTATTATGGAAGGAGTACCAATAGATTTTTTTGACAGCGGCAGTCCCTACAAAGCAAATATTCCATTCCTTGATAGCCTCATTAACAAAGGAACGTATTACAGCAATGCATTTAGTTATGCCTATACTTCAAATAAAGGAATTACCGCATTGCTGGCAGGTATTCCAACTATGACTGATATTCCTTTGTATCATTCCAATTTTGTTTCAATTGATCATACTGCCATTGGAAGCATATTGGCTAAAAACGACTATAGCTCAGCATTTTTTATCGGCGATAACTATGATGATTTTGGATTTGCAAAGTTTTGCAACTGGAC
>CAZDHQ010000744.1:0-2742 GCA_964505135.1 uncultured Ferruginibacter sp. | reverse complement strand
CAGTAATTCTTGCTCTAAGCCTGCTTAATGATTGAGGCTTAATGCCCAAATAACTTGCTAACTGATGTTGTGGAACACGCTGAATAAGGTCCGGTCTTTTTTGTAATAAGTTCATGTATCGTTGTTCGGGAGAAGAAGTCTTAAACTCGTCAAAAACGATTTGTTGTTTAGCTAACAATTCTTCGGACAGTTTTCTGCACATTAATTCAAACTTTGGAAACTTAGTGTTTATTGCTGCTTCCATATCAGCATTAGAAACTGTAAGAATACTGTCTTCAACACAACTAATAAAATAATCGGAAGGAGTATTATTAATAACACAATGAGGTGTCAAGGCGTCCATCTCTGTGTAGAAAGCTGTTGTTTTTTCTTCTCCGTCTATTAGGTAATATATCCGAATACAACCTTTCAGAACAAAGTAACTCTCATTCGATTGTTGTCCTTCTTTCAGTAAAGTAGTGCCCTTCTTCACTGAGCGAAATAAGTCTAATGAAAGTATAGCGTTCTTCTCATCATCTGTGAGAGAAACGTATTTTGATATAAAGTCAAATAATATGTTTTCCATTGCTTTGTTTGTACTGTTTTCCGTTACACTTGCTACCAACAGACAGAGAACTGTTTTTGGAGAGCTTACCCACTCTGTCCAATATCCGGTTTTTTAAAGTAACCTATTAGACTGATGTTCGGGTAACTTTTTTTCTAAAACTGCCTGCACAGTTTCCCTGTATTTTCGACCAATGGGAATAGCCTGTTTTCCTATTTCAATAGTAGTGGCAGTAAAAGCACTCATCTTATCAATTGCAACTATAAATGAGCGGTGAATTCTTAAAAACTTTTTATTGTTCAATTGCATTTCCATTTGACTTATTGTACACTTGGTAAATAAAGAAGTTGTAGAAGTTACAATCTTTACATATTCTCTTCGGCTTTCAATAAACAGGATATCATCCTCTGCTATCTTTATCCGTTTTTTATTGATATTAATCAGCAGGAAAGGTGCAGCAGGTATAGCTGCTGCAGGAGTAATCGCTGAAGCATTATTTTCAGCGATATTTTTTATTTTATTTACTGCCGTAACAAAGCGGTTAAAGCTGATCGGTTTTAAAAGATAATCTACTACGTTGTATTCATATCCATCCAGTGCATAGTCTCTGTAAGCAGTTGTAATAATCACTTGTGGTGGCGCTGTTAATGATTTTAAAAAATCAAGACCCTTTATTTTCGGAAGATGGATATCAAGAAAAAGCACATCGATTTTTTCGTTTTGAAGGAATTGTAATGCATAAATACCATCCCTGCAAACATGAATGCACTTTAAAAACGGGATCTGTGAAATGTAGTCCTGCAATATTTCAGCAGCAAGTGGCTCATCCTCTACAATGAGACAGTTAAATTTTTCCATAGCTTTTTAAGTTAATGGTGAGCAATACATCAAATACATTATCCTCCATTTGTATGTGCAGGTTTTGCTCTTTATACAGCAGTTCAAGTTGTCTTTTTGTATTGTGCAAACCAATGGCATTTTTTTTATTCTCCTCCGGCTTTTCCTCATAACTGTTTCTTACACGAAATTTTAAGTGCTGATTTTCCAATATCATTTCAATTTGTATAAAAGAATCAAAATGATTTTCACTGGCGCCGTGTTTAAAGGCATTCTCAACCAAGGGCAGTAGAATAAGCGGCGCAATTGGTTGAAGTGGCTCATCAATAAACTTGGTAAAAGAAATAGCCAGGTCCGTTTCTGTGTACCTGATTTTTTCAAGTGAAATATAATCTTCCAAAAAATTAATCTCCTTTTCAATTGGTATAGTTTCTCTTGCAACTTCATACAGCATAAAGCTTAACAACCCGGATAACTTCATTACAACTTCCGGTGCTTTGTCACTTTTTTTCCTGGTTAAGGCGTAAATATTGTTGAGCGTATTAAAAAGGAAATGAGGGTGCAGCTGATTTTTTAGAAATAGTAATTCGGCTGATAATTTTTCTTTTATCAAATTTTTTTCAGCTTCCTTGGCTGCTACCTGCACATCTACATACTTCAGGGACATTAGTAACACAGCGGGAAATGCTGCTTCAATTGTTATACTTAAAAATCTTCTCGGATCAAAAAAAACAGCGCCTGGCCGAAAGGCATTTTCATAAATGTACGGGAATACTATAAGCCTTACCAGAACAATCGTTAAGCTAATAGCTATCACATAGGGAATAAAAATAATTATAGCATTTCTAAAAAAATTGCTTTTGGTCTGTACCAATTTGTTGAAAGCCACAAACACAAGGTAATAGGCCAATGCAATCAGTGGCAGCATATACAATACCTGCGCAAGGGATACCCTTAAAACAATTTTACTATCGCTCCACCCCGGTATATTCTGTTTTGCCCAATTGAAGTCAATGTATACATTAATAACCCAGTAAACGAGCCAGAAAACAATCTGGTAAACTACTTTTTTCACAGGATAAAAATCCAAAAAAAACACCAACCATCAAACGAAAAGCATAAAAAGCATAAAAGCGTCTACCAATAACATGCAGCTGGCAATAAAAATTACGCTCCTGCTTTTTTTAAGTTTCTAAATAATATATACAGCATACATCTGCTTTCATACAAACGGTGCTCCTGTTTTAGCGGATTGTATTTTTGGCAATCATCACTTAAAGCACTGGAAAATGACATTAAAAAAAACATATACAGACACCCTGTTTTTAAGAATTGCAATGGCAATAATTTTTTTAACAAAT
>CAZDHQ010000743.1:0-2743 GCA_964505135.1 uncultured Ferruginibacter sp. | reverse complement strand
ATAGAAAACGGAGTGTTTACAGATTGGTTCCTGTTTGCTTCTAATTGCCTGCGTATAGTGCCGCCTTTAGTGATTACGGAAGATGAAATTGAAAGATCCACCAGTATTCTACTTAAAGTTCTCAACAGCTTATAATCTTCGATTCTAAAAAAGTTTTGTAAATATCAAAATCTTTTCTTTTACTTTGTAATTCAAAGTGCTTTTATTAGTGAAGAACAACAATCTCTTCAGGAACTGCAGCACATCAAACAGATGATGGAACGCAGCAGCAGGTTCATTAGTTTGAGCGGTTTAAGTGGTATTGCTGCAGGAGTGTGTGCTCTTATAGGCGCAAGGCTTGCTTATGATTATGTTATGGGGTATAAGGATTTTATCATCAACAGGAAACTGGCAGAAAAGCAAGTTGAAAACTTCGATTATACCATCATTTTTAATACGTGGCTGTTTTGGATAGCCTTGGGTACTTTTATAGCAGCACTAGTAAGTGCTTTTATCTTTACCTGGACTAAGAGTAGAGAACAAGGCGTTCCGCTTTGGGGTAAAACGGCAAAGCGTTTATTGGTAAACGTAAGTGTGCCTTTAATAGTAGGAGGAATCTTCTTGCTGCACCTTGTCCACTTCGGAACATTTGGTTTGATTACACCGGGCTGCCTGCTTTTTTATGGGCTGGCGCTGGTAAATGCAAGCAAGTATACACTGGATGAAATCCGCTATCTTGGCTATTTTGAGATATTGCTTGGTATCATTAACCTGCAGTTGGTAGGATATGGTATTTATTTTTGGGCCGTGGGTTTTGGTTTACTTCACATTATCTATGGAACATACATGTGGTGGAAGTATGAGCGGCAGTAATAATTAAATTAGTCAGCAGCAGAAAAGCGTGAGCATGATCAATCCAATTGAAAATTTAAATAAAGTATTCGACAGCAGGGTGAGGCTGGGCATTATGAGTGCGCTGATGGTAAATGAATCGGTGAGTTATAATGAGCTTAAGGAGCTGTTGAATATTACCGATGGCAACCTTGCCAGTCACTTAAAAGCATTGGAAGAAAATGGAACCATCAAAGTGCAGAAGGGTTTTATCGGTAGGAAAACAAACACCACCTATTCCGTTACTAAATCCGGAGAAAAAGCATTCAAAGCACATTTGGAAGCTTTGGAAAGAATGATCAAGGGAACTAAATAATTTTTTTTGTACTTATACTTTGAAATGCAAAGTACTTTTAAATTAAATAAAAAACGAAATATTATGGACACCCAGACACCCTTAAGCTTTTGGCAAAAGAATAAATTGCTCATCAAGTCTTTTTTTATCGGTTTTTTAATATTGGCATTGCTGATACCCACTTTGTTCATTATGTTCCTGGTAACAGACAGGGAAAAGAGAAAAGAAGAAGTGGTGAGAGAAGTAAGCAGTAAATGGGCTGGTTCGCAAACGGTGACTGGGCCGTTTTTAATGATTCCTTATTATGAAGACCAGAAAGAAAACAATACTGTCGTATCAAAGAAAAAATACCTCTTCTTATTACCTGATGAATTAATAGTAAACGGAAAAATTGCGCCACAGATAAAACATCGCAGCATATTTAGTGTGCCGGTTTATAACAGCAGTATCCAGCTATCGGGAAAATTCAAGATGGCAAAACCGGACAAACTGCCGGTTGCCATCACTGCACTGCATTTTGATGAGAGCATTGTGTGTATGGGTATTAGTGACTTTAAAGGTATAGGTGAAAGTCTGCAGATGAAATGGAATGATACTACTGTAAGCTTTGAAACCGGCGTTCCTGAAATTGATTGGCTGGATGCCGGTATCAGCAGCCCTATAAAAATTACAGCAGAAGATGTAATAAATAATGCAGCAAACTTCTTGATTAATCTTTCACTAAAGGGAAGTGAAAGATTGTATGTAACTCCTTTTGGTAATAATACCAAAGTGCATTTTGAAAGTGACTGGGCTAATCCCGCTTTTGATGGAAAGTATTTACCTGATACCAGCGTAGTAAGTCCAAAAGGATTTTCTGCCGACTGGAAAATATTGCACTACAATCGCAGCTATCCGCAGCAGTTTACAACCATAAATCAATATAGCATTAGCGAAAGTGCTTTTGGTATTAACTTACTGCAACCAGTAGACGCTTATGGGCAAACCATGCGTAGTGTAAAGTATGCTGTATTAATCATCGCGCTGACTTTCTTTGTGTATTTCTTTCTTGAAATTTATTACCGCCGCAGTGTACACCCTTTGCAGTATATACTTATCGGTTTTGCATTGGTAATTTTCTACACCTTGTTATTGTCTATTTCTGAATACATTGATTTTGGGCTGGCGTATTTAGTTGCTTCATCCGCTACCGTCTTGCTGATAAGTTGGTATACTAAAAGCATATTCAAACAATGGAAGATTGTGCTGCTGTTTAGTTTCATTCTTTCACTACTCTATCTCTTCATATATGTAATCATTCAATTGCAGGATAATGCATTGTTGTTCGGAAGTATTGGCCTCTTTGTTCTGCTGGCTATGATTATGTACTTCAGCCGAAAGGTAAACTGGAATGCAGAAGAAAAAGCCGCTTTACAAAATCATTCATAAGAAATAAAATCTAAGATCAATGTATCAGCTCATTATAAAATGGCGGTCTGCATTACTGGTGTTTTTAACACATCATATGGCATTGCCTTTATTGCAGTTGCTAAGAAGGGAAGAAAAATTTCCTTACAGCATGCAGCAGCTATTGGCAAT
>CAZDHQ010000742.1:0-2748 GCA_964505135.1 uncultured Ferruginibacter sp. | reverse complement strand
AGCAGCTTTCTGTTCGCAGTAGGCATGATCGGTTAAGATTTCTTCCAGTTGCATTTCAGCCAAATTCACCCAGCGTGGATCTGTTGGCAACTGAAGACCGAGAATATTTTTTACATCAATACTTTCCGTTTGCATGTCGCAAAAATAATTAATCCGTTTAGTTTTGTCAGAAAGCTTTGTTTAAATTACGCCCACAAAATTTTTTATGAGAACCTTGCCGCTGGCTATTAGTGCTGTCATTACCATTGCACTTATTGTTATTCTTAATTCTACGCTGCTTACACCGGCGCCCATGGGAAAATTGCTAAGTCCGCAACATGGGTTTTGGCAAAATGCCGAGAACGCCGATGCAGACTTTAATGCTAATCTGCAGTTTCCTCAACTGAAAGGAAAAGTGAGTGTGTATTTTGATGGGAGACTGGTGCCGCACATTTTTGCCGATCAGGAAGCAGACGCCTACTTTGTGCAGGGATACCTGCATGCAAAATTCAGGCTGTGGCAAATGGAATTGCAAACGCATGCAGCAGCGGGCAGGGCAAGCGAAATCATCGGCGCAAAAGCACTTAACCATGACCGTGAGTTCAGGCGGCTGGGCATGGTATATGCTGCAGAAATTTCTTTAAAAGAAATGGAAGCAGATCCTGAAACAAAATTGACCTGTGACGCATATACTGCAGGTGTAAATGCGTATATCAATTCATTAACAGAAAGCAAACTGCCGCTGGAATATAAATTGATTGGATATGCACCAGAGCCATGGACCAATTTAAAAACGGCTTTGTTCTTAAAATACATGTCTTATGACCTGGCAGGTCATGATGATGATTTTGAATTAACCAATGCCAAGAATTTTTTCAGTGAAACAGATTTTAATCTGCTATATCCTGCCCGCCAGGATTCATTGGATCCCATCATACCAAAAGGAACCCAATTCCCCGATCCTTCAATTAAGCCAGTAGCACCCGCCAATGCGGACTCTGCTTATTTTAACAATAAAACATTGCTCACATTGCAGCAGGATAAGCCAGATAGATCAAACGGCAGTAACAACTGGGCGGTGAGCGGAAAGAAAACCAGATCAGGTGCACCTATTCTTTGCAATGATCCTCATCTGGCTTTGAACCTTCCTTCACTGTGGTACGAAGTACAGATCAGTACACCAGACTTTAATGCCTATGGTGTTTCTTTTCCCGGTGCACCAGGTGTGATCATTGGTTTTAATGATTCCTGTGCCTTTGGCCTTACCAATGGTGGCCGTGATGTAAAGGATTATTATAAGATAAAATTCAAAGATGATAGCCGCAAAGAATATTGGTTTAACAATGAATGGAAGCAAACCGAATTTAGAGTGGAAACCATCAAGGTAAAAGACAGTTTGGATTATGTGGATACCGTTGCCTACACGGTGTTTGGTCCCGTGATGTACGATAAAAATTTCAGTGGCAGTCATCAGCATAACAATGATTATTATGCACTGCGATGGACAGCACATGATCCTGGTAATGAACTGAAAATATTTTACCTGCTTGATCGTGCAAAAAATTATGCTGACTACCAGCAGGCCGCCACGTATTTGAGAACACCGGGACAAAACTGTGTGTTTGCCTGCAAGAACGGAGATATTGCATTGAGAACCCAGGGCAACTGGCCGGCTAAATGGAAGGGCCAGGGAGACTTTATTATGCCGGGTGAAGACAGTAGCTACATGTGGCAGGGAATGATACCCATGAACGAAGTGCCTTATCAATACAATCCTGAAAGAGGCTTTGTGAGCAGCGCCAACCAAAAGCCGGTAGATGACAGCATTTATCCTTATTATATCGGAAGAGATTATCCCCTGTATCGTGGTATTACCGCCAACAAAAAATTAGCAGCATTACAAAACGTAACGGTGGAAGATATGATGAACCTGCAAACCAACAACTATGATGAGTTTGCAGCAGAAGCAACGCCTATGTTTATGAAGAATATTCGCCTGGCTGATTTGGATACCATTGAAAAAAGATATTTCAATATGCTGGCTGGCTGGGATTTTAATAATGAAGCAGAAACAACAGCTCCAACTGTGTTCAATACCTGGTGGTATCATTTTGATAAAGTGGTGTATACAGATGAGTTTGCCAATGCGCCTGCATTGATACAGCATCCATTTGAAAGCACCTTGCTTGAGATGGTGCTGAAAGATTCTGCCTATAAATTTTTAGATAACATTCAAACCACGCAAAAGGAAACGCTGGCGGATGATGTTACTGCTGCTTTTAAGCAGGCCGTGAATGATTTGAAGACAGCGGAAGCCGCAGGCAAATTACAGTGGGCTAAATACAAAGGCACACATGTAACACATCTTGCAAAAATAGCTCCGTTCAGCAGTCCTGAATTATCCATTGGAGGTGGTACACATTGCCTTAATGCCGCAAGAGATGATCATGGGCCAAGCTGGAGAATGGTGATAAGCCTTACGCCAGATACAGAAGCTTTTGGTGTGTATCCCGGCGGACAAAGCGGTAATCCCGGCAGTAAATTCTATGATAACTTTATTAATACCTGGGCCAAAGGAAAGTATTATAATCTCTGGGTGATGAAGAAAGGAGAGGAGAAAGACAGCAAAGTAATATGGACCATGAATTTTCGCAAAGGCTAATTTTAATCATTACAAAAATCATCGCGTGAAATTTTTTATTGCAATAGTTATTATCGCCATTCTTAGTTTAGCAGCCTGCTTATACCTGCCCTAGTGGAGCATTGCAG
>CAZDHQ010000741.1:0-2753 GCA_964505135.1 uncultured Ferruginibacter sp. | reverse complement strand
AAAACCCATTGACTCTGGTGCATCTGTACCCATTAGTGTATGACAATTAAGAACACGCAATTCAATATGCATTACCAGGTTTTTATCCTCTTCACTCATCGGAGGTTGACCCGGAGCCGAAGGCACATCACCCATACGCATGATACCCTGCCCATGGAACTCACCACCAAAAACGCTTTTGTAAAAATTGAAAGCTTCTTCTGTGTTTCTTGAAAAATTTAGGTAGGTGCTTACACTTGCCATAAAATTTATTTTTATTGATTTAAAAAAGATTTCAAACTATAAGCCAAGGAATGGATTGATCATAGATAATAACTTGTCTGTTTGCATCATCAGCGAAACATGTGTAGTGCCTGGCACAATGGCTAATTGCGATTTTGGTAAACCGGCCATGTCTCCAGAAACATCACCACCCAGCAATTTATAAAAGCTGGCCTTGTGCAACATATCTACACCATCATTGTCCGCCATAATTAATAAAACAGGGCTCTTGATTTTTTTGATGTTTTCTTCACCCAAATCAAATTCCTTCTTATTAAATACAATCATCTTCGCTACAAAGTCTCTCCAGTGTTTAGGATCTGGCGCTGTTTTGTCGTAAGCAGTTTTTAAAGGTGTGGCATCAAAAACCTCCGGCGTCATCATCTGAAATATATTTCTTACCTGCGGCAGCCAGCCATCTGATTTATACGTGGACGATATGATTACCAAATCACGTACGGCAGCAGGATGATCAATTATAAACTGTAAGGCTATGATGCCGCCCATGCTGTATCCAACTACATCAGCCGGTTCGTTTACTTTCAAATATTTCAACACTTCCGCTACATCAGTGGCCATTGATTTTACATCAAATGGTCTTTCGGAATCTGAGGAGTGGCCATGTCCCTGCATTTCCAAAGCAATTACTTTTCGCTTTTTTGCCAGCTCCGGAATCATTTGGCTCCAGTTCATCTCAATGTTCATGTAAGCGCCATGCAATAAAACAATGGGAGTGCCTTCACCATACACTTCGTAATAAATTTTTTGCCCGTTTACTGCGGCAATACCAGAATCTTTTTTTGCCTCGCTAAAAGCATTGAGACCAATAAAAGCTGCAACTAAAAGAAATAGTATTTTTTTCATACATGTATTTTTATAGATGTAAAACTATCAAGAGCATTTTATAAGCAAACTGTGTTATTCCGCCAATAAGTGGGCTATTTACGACAAGGATCAATTCATCGGTAAAATAAAAAAGAGTATGAGGCAATCATACTCTTCTAAATCTTGTTTTAACCGTTTATCAGTTTCTCAATGGCTTTCCTGTCTTCAAAACACTCTGTATTCTTTCCAACGTCTTCTTCTCTCCACACAAAGAAAGAAAAGCTTCTCTTTCCAAATCAAGCAGGTATTGCTCACTTACCAATGTTGGCTCACTTAAATCTCCACCGGCCATCACATAAGCCAGTTTCTTTGCAACCGTTACATCATGATCAGTAGCATAATTGGCGGTACGCATACCATTGATGCCTGCGTACATGGCGCCCAATGCACTTCTGCCAAGTACTTTTATATCGTTTCGCTGAACAGGCATTACATAACCATCATCAAACAATTCAATCACCGCTTGTTTTGCTTCGCTGATTCTCCTGCCTACATTAATGCTTACATTATCTTTCCCCTTCCTGTAAATACCCAAATCAAAAGCTTCAAAAGCTGAAGTACCTACCTTGGCTGTAGCAATGGTGAGAAAACGATTTTGCAATGTGTTCGTGTCTACTTCACCGCTATGTAGTTCATCGCTTGCACGCAATACAAATTCTTTGGTGCCACCACCGCCGGGTATTACACCGATACCGACCTCTACCAACCCTGTATAAGTTTCTGCCGCAGGAATCACTTTATCTGCATGCAAACAAATTTCACATCCCCCACCCAATGCTAAACCATGCGGTGCCAGCACCACAGGTATACTTGAGTAGCGAACCCTCATCATGCTGTTTTGAAACATGCGGATCGCCATATCTATCTCATCATAATCCTGTTCAATAGCCAGCATAAAAATCATTCCCACATTGGCACCTGCAGAAAAGTTTTGTCCGTCATTGGCAATTACAAGCCCCTTGTATTTTTCTTCCGCTAATGATATTGATTTCTGAATGCCTTCCAATACTTCCGCACCAATGGTTCCCATCTTCGTATACCATTCAAGCCCTAACACATCATCACCTAAATGATAAGTGCGACAGGAAGAATTTTTCCAGATAGTTTGATTGGCAAAATTTTTCATCACAATAAACGCTTCGCCACCAGGCAATGGTTTATATGTTTTACTACTAACGTCGTAGTACAAACGCTTTCCATTCTCCACTTTGTAAAAAGAGGTATTATCTGCAGCAATCATTTCTTCTATCCATGGCGCAACAGTAAAACCTGCGGCTTTCATCGCTGCTGTGGTTTTTGCAACACCTAAAGCATCCCATGTTTCAAATGCACCAATCTCCCAGCCAAAACCAGCCATCATGGCATCATCAACCCGGTACAATTCATCGCTGATCTCAGGAATGCGGTGACTGATATAACTAAACAGCGCATAATGAAACTGGCGATAAAACTCACCTGCCTTATCCTGCCCGTTGTTCAATGCTTTGATCCTGTCTGCTAAATTTTCAATTGGCTTGGCCGTTTCAAGCGTTGCAAATTTTGGTTTCTTTCTTGGCTCATATTCGAGTGTTTCAAGATTCAACACCTGTATATCTGAGCTTCCATCA
>CAZDHQ010000740.1:0-2755 GCA_964505135.1 uncultured Ferruginibacter sp. | reverse complement strand
CCATCCCCATTTATTTGCAGGGCCAGTCCGCCAACCCACACCTTTCCATCATCACTTACCATGTTTCCTTCGTTCTTTAAATTGTAGGGAGAGCCACCAGTGTACATGCTACCACTGCGTAAGGTCCACCCGCTTTTATCTTTCACAATATGAGGACCGGCATTTCCTGTATTAAAATACCATTTGCCATCGGGGCCGGCTATTACCGCATGCAGCGAATGGTCATGATCTTTGCCGCCAAAGCCTGTTAATAATATTTCTCTTTTATCAGCTACATCATCCCCATTTTCATCGGTATAAATAATGAGATTAGGCGCACAGGAAACAATTACTTTATTGCCAATTACCGCCATGCCCAGTGGCGCCAGGAGCAAACTATCCTGCACAAAAACTTTGGATGTATCTGCTTTACCATCCCCATTGGTATCTTCCAATATCACCACCCTATCGCCTTGTGTACGATGTAAGAACTTGGTACTATCGTTGTTATAATTTCGATAGTCAACTGCTTCCGTTACCCATATACGACCCTTTGCATCCACGTCGATATTGGTGGGATTATATAACAATGGTGTCTCTGCAAAAACAGTCGCTTCCAAATCATCAGGCACATAAATACCCGTTTTATTTTCTTGCTGTTTAGTGTTACAGGCAACTATAAAAAGGCAGCAAATAAAGAATAGACAATAGTGTTGTTTACGCATGTGAAGTAGCAGTTAATATATGGTTGATTGATTAAAATAATTTTTCCAGGAAAGCGTAATTTCTCTTGTAGCAGTCCACCACGTTACCGTTATCCGGCATAGCCCATTCTATCTGCATCCAGCCATCCCCATAGTAGCCTGAATCTCTTATGGCTTTAGCAATCGCTTTCCAGTCAAGTGTGCCATGTTCAAGCAATACGCCATTTTCTTTCATATGTAATTCGCAAACTAAACCGGGGCTCAGCTTTTTAAATTCTGCCACCGTGTCAAAACCTGCATCTGCTGTATTGCGGAAATCATAATACACTTTTAGATTAGGCGATCCCACTGCATCAATAATCCGTTTATGTTCATCCGCATTTAAATAGGATTCAATTCCTAATATCACACCCGCTTTTTCAGCTTTGGGCACTAGCCGTTTAAAACGTTGAATGGTTTCTTTTACGCCTGCATCGTCATTTCTTAAATCACCCTTTTCAAAGAACGCAGTTAGTATTACCGTAACACCAAGTGCCTGCGCCACATCTATACTATCACTTACCAATGTTTCAGCAAGTGGATCAGTTTTAAAAGGAATTTGGTTTAATGCTGCAATGGCAAGGCTTGAAATTTTGACACCGGTTTGCTTTGACGCCTCCCGTATTTTTTGCTGCATGGCTTTATCACGCAGGTGAAAATTATTGGCTTCACTACCAAGATTGACCAATATACCCGGCAAGCCAATTTGCTTTGCCACTTCAAATGCTTTGGGATTGGCATCCAGGCCCAGGCTCCAGTCGCAGGCACCAATACGTATTTGCTTATTGTTATTGATAAATGAAGAACCCGTAATAATTGAGCCTGCAGCAAAGATGGATTGATGCAGCATCTTTCTTCTGGAAAGCATATGGCGAGGTTTATAAATGTGTGATTAGATCAAGGAAATAAGTTGCTATATTTATCGAACCTTATCTAAACAAATATAAGGTATTGTCATCAGCAGCTGTTACTGTGTGAAGCCAATGCCGCTAAAAAACCAATCATCAAATTATGCCTGTAATTCTGCCCGTAAAAGGAATGCTTCCACAAATTGGAAGTAACTGTTTTATCGCTCCTAACGCTACCATAGTTGGCGATGTAATAATGGGAAACGACTGTAGTGTATGGTTCAATGCCGTTATAAGAGGCGATGTAAACAGCATTAGAATGGGCAATAAAGTGAATGTGCAGGATGGCGCCGTAATTCACTGCACTTATGAAAAAAACAAGGCCATCATTGGAAATAATGTAAGTATTGGACACAATGCAATTGTACATGGATGCGTTATAGACGACAACGTATTGGTGGGCATGGGCTCAATTGTGATGGATAATGCTCACATTGGAAGCAACTCTATCATTGCAGCAGGCGCCGTGGTCCTGGAAAATACAGTAGTAGAACCCGGCTCTATCTACGCAGGCATCCCTGCAAAAAAAATCAAGGAAGTAAGTGAGGAATTGATAAGTGGCGAAATAAACCGGATTGCCAATAACTATTTAATGTACAGTGATTGGTTTAAAACACCGGAGCAAAGCTGAACTAAATGAAAAATCATAAATGAAAAAAGTATTGGCTGCTGTAGCCTGTATTTATTTTTTAAGTGCCTGCTCACTTTTTAAGAAAAGTGAAAAGCTCGGGTGCAGGGGTGATGGACGGAATATGGGAGCGGAAAAACTGGTAACAGATAATCCCAAAGCACTTAAAGAAAGCAGCAAAGCAAAATACAGGGGCGGCAGAAAAAGCTTCCAGGAGTGATCTGAATTGACGGCAATTTAAACCACATTACAACTTATTATCCGTAAACAATAAAACCCTGACCCATGTGTTACCATTTGAAAACACCACAAGGCAATACCGAGGCCGTTATTGATGACAACTGCGGTATCTCCAAATTTTATGCTATTGCGAATACACTTTCTAACGGACTGAATGTTCGATTTGAAAAGCGTGTAGACGATGCCGAAAGTTTAGACTGGGAATTCAATTACAAAAACCAGTTGCTTACGCTTCATTACAGCATTTTTAATGGCGT
>CAZDHQ010000739.1:0-2765 GCA_964505135.1 uncultured Ferruginibacter sp. | reverse complement strand
ATACCGCTGTTGGTTCAGAAAGTATTTTTAGGTCTGATACCAATTTCCGGGCAAAATTCCGTGGATTTGCAATCGTGCCAGATGAAAATACCGCTGGTAATGGTTTGTTCTATGTAAGCCTTACTGACGCATCTACAAGACTGGAAGTTCATTTTGTAAAAAGAAACAAAGGCGTATTAGATACTTCTTTTTCATCTTTTACGCTTGTGAACGGTTTTTCAAACATTGTGAATTCAGCTCATGCCAATTATGTGCAGCGTGATTCCACCGGCACGGAATTAAAAGATAACCGGCAACCAGGCTCACTTTATATAGCCAGTACTCCAGGTACTTATGCATATTTATCTATACCCGGCCTTGCCAATAGAAAGAACCAGATCGTACACCGAGCAGAAATATTGGTAGAGCAAATACCATCGAGTGATCCCGCAATTGCAGCAATTGATGATGCATTGATACCTCCGCCATTTCTTTACCTGGACCTGATTGATTCTACAACCAATCGTCAATTCAAGCCAATTTACCTGGATTTGAATCCTTCCAATTCATATGATCCAGATAACAGTATCACTTATTTTCCAGCGGCTGGTATTGACAATAATTATTTTGGAGGATACCGCCGTTTCAGAGATGATGGCAGTGGTAAAAAAATATACTATTACACATTTAATATCTCCCGTTATGTTCAGCGTTTAGCTACTAACGGAGGCAATAACTATCAATTCAGGTTGTCTGCTCCGGTAGACCTTTATTACAAAGGATACAGAACACCCTATAATGGCAACTACGTTGGTTACGGAAGAATCAAAATTGGCGATGGTTCTGATCGCTCAAAAATGCGACTGAGGATTGTTTACTCCAAAATATTATAATTTGTACACAGCCTGTTAGTATGCAGGCTGTCTTTTTTTTATTTGTTTTACCACCCATATCTTTGCACCTCAAAATTTAACAGTACATGCCTTATTTATTCACATCTGAGTCCGTTAGCGAAGGACACCCTGATAAAGTGGCTGATCAAATCAGCGATGCATTAATTGATAACTTTTTAGCTTTTGATCCCAACAGTAAGGTAGCTTGCGAAACGCTTGTTACTACAGGTCAGGTAGTGTTGGCTGGTGAAGTAAAAAGTAAGGCTTACCTGGATGTACAGGAAATAGCCCGTGGTGTTATCCGCAAGATTGGGTATACCAAAAGCGAATACATGTTTGAAGCAAGCTCATGCGGTGTGCTTTCGGCGATTCATGAACAATCTGCCGATATCAACCAGGGCGTTGACCGTAAAACAAAAGAAGAGCAGGGGGCGGGTGACCAGGGTATGATGTTTGGTTATGCTACCAATGAAACGGAGCATTACATGCCTCTGGCTTTGGATTTAGCACATGCACTTTTAATTGAATTGGCCGCTATCCGCCGGGAGAAGAATTCAAAAATGCCTTACCTGCGTCCGGATGCAAAGAGCCAGGTAACATTGGAATACGATGATAACAACAAGCCAGTTCGTATAGACGCCATCGTTATCTCTACACAGCATGATGATTTTGATGCAGAAGCTAAGATGTTAGCTAAGATCAAAGCAGATGTGATTAATATTTTGATTCCTAGAGTTAAATCAAAATACAAGCAATACGCAAAACTCTTTAATAACAATATTAAGTACCATATCAATCCTACGGGTAAGTTTGTAATTGGTGGTCCGCACGGAGATACAGGTTTAACAGGCCGTAAGATCATCGTAGATACATACGGTGGTAAGGGTGCTCACGGTGGTGGGGCTTTCAGTGGTAAAGATCCTTCCAAAGTTGATCGCAGTGCAGCCTACGCTACAAGACATATCGCAAAGAACCTGGTAGCTGCTGGTGTTGCTGATGAAGTATTGGTGCAGGTATCATATGCTATTGGTGTAGCTAAACCAACCTCTATCAACGTAAACACTTATGGTACTGCTAAAGTTGATTTAACGGATGGTGAAATCAGCAAGATTGTAGAAAGCGTGTTCGATATGCGTCCTTACTTTATTGAACAACGTTTAAAGCTTCGTACGCCAATGTACAGCGAAACCGCTGCTTACGGACACATGGGCCGCAAGAATGAAGTGGTTGAAAAAACTTTTACCAGTCCTGATGGTAAAGTGAAGAAAGTAAAAGTGGAACTGTTTACATGGGAGAAATTAGACTATGTAAGCAAAGTGAAAAAAGCTTTCGGAATTAAGTAAGCATTAAGCAAATTAATATAGAAACCATCCCGCCATGGCGGGATGGTTTTTTATTTGCATAAATAGACACACATTTGCAGTATGAAAAATTTTAGGAACAGGCAGCAGCAAAGACCGAAGAAGAACACATTGATTGTTGGAAAAGCAGCAGTCACTGAAGCTTTGCGGGCCGGTAAGCAACTGGAAAGAATATACATGCAGTCAACGCTGCATGGTGAGCAGGTAAATACGATTAAAGCATTGGCCGAACAACAACTTGTTCCTGTAAATAAAGTGCCTGTTGAAAAATTGAATGGGTTAAATGTGTATAATCATGAAGGCGTGGTGGCTGTAATCAGCAAGATTCAATACCAGAATTTACAGGATGTTATTTCATTCGTTGTGGAGAAAGGAGAAACGCCCTTGTTTTTAATATTGGATGGTATTACTGACATAAGAAATATCGGGGCTATTGCAAGAAGTGCTTTTTGCTTTGGTGTGCAAGGAATTATTATACCTGATAAAGGAGTAGGCGCCTTGAATGAAGATGCCATACTAACATCTGCAGGTG
>CAZDHQ010000738.1:0-2772 GCA_964505135.1 uncultured Ferruginibacter sp. | reverse complement strand
GCTTTATTGCCAACGGATGTGTAGCCTGCCATACACAACAGGTACGAAATGTTGATATGGACAAAGTTTGGGGTAGCAGACCAGGCATAGCTGCAGATTATGCCAGCATTAAACGTACAGATTTTTGGCGAAACACTGCTACCTTAATGGGAACTGAAAGAACTGGTCCTGATTTAACAAACATTGGAACTAGGCAACCAAGTGAAGCCTGGAATTTATTACATCTATACCAACCAAGAGCAGTGGTAGACAAATCCATTATGCCTGCTTATCCCTGGTTGTTTGAAATAAAAAAGGAAGTAGGTAAAAATGAAGTTGAAGTAGTTATACCCGATAAATATCGAAAAGGAATCACCGGAAAAATTATCGCTACGCAAGAGGCTCTTAACCTTGTAGCTTATTTGCAAAGTTTGAAACAAACACCATTACCTGATGGAAAAACCCCAATGGATTTTTTATACAAGAAGGAAGTAAAACCAATAGTGAGCAATGGCAACAATGTAAACCTACCTGACGGTAAATTATTATACACGAATAACTGTATGAGTTGCCATCAAGCCAATGGTGAAGGATTAAAAGGTGCTTTCCCGCCCTTGAAAGAAAGCCCGATAGTTTTGGGCGATGACCTTGAATTGTTTGTAAATATAATTATGAGGGGTTATGATGCAAGGGCAGAGTATGCGGTTATGGGTGCAGTGGGATTGAACAATAACTTAACCCCAGAAGAAGTAACAGCTATTATCAACCACGAAAAAACAAGTTGGGGTAATAATGCAAAAACAGTTACCCACGAAGAAGTTAAAAAAATAATGGATTTTATAAAGCTCACTTCAAATAAGTAATTTATGGATACTAAAGAAATTTGGCTCGAAACACTTATAACACAAACGCCACAAGAAGGCAGAGAATTAGCTATTAAAATGGCTCGTAAAAGTGTTGCGGCAATTCAAACAGATACTGAAAAACGTAAACAACTACGTTCCAATTATGCGGAAGACACCGCACAATTAATTAGCTCTGCACAGGTAACCGCCATAGAATTTCAAACCATTGCTCAAGCAAACAATTTTTGGAAAAATGAAAAATAGAATAAAATATTTACTTGTTAGTGCAACATTGATACTTGCACAAACAATGACATTTGCTTGCCCTGTTTGCGAAAAGCAACAACCTAAGATAACACAAGGATTAACCCACGGTGCAGGTCCACAAAGCAATTGGGCTTGGGTTATTATTGCTCTAATCACAGTAATAACATTGCTGACGCTAATTTATTCCGCAAAATATTTACTCAGACCAGGAGAAAGAAATGCCGGGCACATTAAACAATCAATCTTAAGCAATTAGTATAATGAAAGAGGATAAAAGTAAAATATTATTATTTGTTGATGAGGATGCACAACCCATTGCAGAGTTAACGGCTCCTGTGCAATTTGAGTTGGACACAAGAAAGTTAACTGATGGTGAACATACGTTGAAACTTGTTAGCAAATCCCCATCTGGCAGAGAGGGTATTAGAAGAATCAAATTCATAGTCAGGAATGGTCCTGCCATTGCTGTTGAAGGATTGAGTGAAAACAGTGTAGTTGATGGCACTATTCCACTAATGATTAATGCTTACGATAAAGGGAATCAGAAAAAGTTCATAATAGAGGGAAGTGAAACACCCCAAAGTGTGCCCAATTGGCTTTGGATACTATTAATAGCTTTTTTTGGTTGGGCCGCTTTTTATATCATTACAAATTTTAGTCTGTAAGAAATGAAAAAAGATATATCAAACATAGATGACATTAAAGTTTTAGTAGATAGTTTTTACACAAAAGTTCGTGAAGACGTAAAACTGAAAGATATTTTCAACAATAAAATTCAAGACCGTTGGCCACAACATCTCGAAAAAATGTATCGCTTTTGGCAAACAGTTTTATTAGAAGAACATACCTATTACGGAAGTCCATTTTTACCTCACGCCAAATTGCCTGTGGATGCCAGTCATTTTGAAAGTTGGCTAAAGCTCTTTTATGAAACTGTAGATAGTTTATTTGAAGGAGAAAAAGCCACCAGAGCCAAATGGCAGGGGCAGCGAATGGCAGAAATGTTTCATTCTAAAATAGAATATTACAAAAACAATCCTGCCACACCTTTGTTATGATAACTGTAAAATACCCAATAGCACTTATTTCAACTTTCCTTTGGATAGGTTTTGTTTGTGCCATTAGTTTTATGGAAGCCTGGCTCAAATTTCGGGCACCGGGAGTTACACTTCCCATTGGCTTAGGTATCGGCAGATTGGTGTTTAATGCACTCAACAAGGTAGAATGGGTTTTTGCAATAGCGATTTTGGTCAATTTGTTACTGTCAAAAAATACAATTTTATCCGTAAACAATTTATTCTACTTATTACCTCTGACGCTACTCGTTGTGCAAACACTTTGGCTTTTACCAGCATTAGATATAAAAGCAGAATTACACATACAAGGTCGAACCCCACTCCCTTCCAACTTACATTTTTACTATGTAGGTATGGAAATAATAAAGGTGGTTTGCTTATCTATTTTTGGAATTACACTTTTTAAAAACACAGCAGTAAGAGCAAAAACCGAAAAACAACAGGTGGCAGCGAATGGAAAAAATATTTACATCCAAAATTTCAACAGCGGAAATTTTTCCCAACGCTGTGGAGTAATGAAGAAATAACCAATTGGGGAAATAACATTTTAAAAAAATCAGTATGAATATTCAAGAAAATAACATCATTGGAGAATTGGTAGCACA
>CAZDHQ010000737.1:0-2782 GCA_964505135.1 uncultured Ferruginibacter sp. | reverse complement strand
CAGGAGTAAAAAAAACAATCGTTGCATAGTGTTATTTGATTTTAAAGTTTTAGATGCGGAAGTTACATAAACGATACCAACAAATACAAAAAGGAGCAGTTGAAAATCCACTCCTTTTATTTTTTATTTCAATCACTTCACCATTTCTCCAGACCCAATAATTTTTTTCCTAATTCATTCAGCACTGCTGTGGGATATTTTGTTTGTTCCCATTTTCTTGGATCACCAGGGAAAGCATACCCTTCGGGTGCAATCCTGTTTCTCCAGGAGTTGATGCGCCATTGCTTCAATGCTTCATTGTCTTCTTCGGCAGGCATCATAGAAATATATTGTGCCATACGTACTTTGTTCTCACTCCTGTTTGCCCTGATGCCATGTGGTTGCAGGCTGTTAAAGATCAATAAATCACCGGCTTCCATTTTTACTTTCACCGGTTCAAATCCTGTGGTGTCTGGTTTAAAGTGATCCCGGTCCTCAGGTTGCGTTAATTTCCAGGTATCATAATTTCTAAACAACTCAGGTATGCATTGAAAGCCACCCATGTTTTCATCTGTTTGATCTGCCAAAGCCAACACGCCCTGTACATTCACCGGCTTTGTTTCAGGATCATAATCCCAATGAATAAATGCTTTGTATTCATGCCCCGGCCTGATGGGAAAATTTAAATTGGCCCTATCAATGGTTACCCATAATTTGTCGGTGCCCCAAATATCTACGAATGCATCATATACCCGTTGCGTCATTCTATTGTTCCAGAGATGCTGGTTATTGTACACTTCTACCATACCCGTGTTCGTTAGTTCCTTCATCTTCATTTCAGCTCTTGGTGCGGTGTACCAGGTGGAAGGATCATTGGGATCTTTCTCTTCAAACTCCCATAAAAATTGTGCAGTGGCTGCAGCCTGTTCTCTTGGCACAGCTTGTTTTATTACGATGTAGCCGTTCTCAATCCAAAACTTCCAGTCTGCCTCACTTAACACACGCAAAGGTTTACCATTGCTGCGGTCATTCAATTTTACTACACTGCTTTTTGCGGTGGATGGATTTCCGGGAATGTCTTTGTGAGCATTGTTGGGCATCATGGTTGGCGCCATTGTAGCTGCCATGGTTTGATTTTCCATATAGCAAATTTTAGGTTGTAATGATGGAGCGATTAGCTCTTTTGATAAATCAAAAATAGCATTTGGAGTAAAGCCTTTGCTACTTCCCCAAATGCCATTTTTTGTTCTGTATTGATATTTTTTGCAGAAATTTGGATAAAAGCAACTAATTCAGAACAAATGAAAGTACAAAAGGAAAATATTCAGCCCGATAGCAACAGCTCCTTTAAGATACTGCTTACGCCGAGGTTGAACGATATTTTTTATTGGCATTTTCATCCTGAATATGAAATTGTATATGCCGAAGCAGCAAAAGGAATCAGGCATATCGGTGATCATATTTCGCAGTATGAAGAAAGTGATCTTGCTTTGATTGGACCTGATATCCCACACTTAAATTTTGATTATGGTGTAAAGACAGAAGTGGATATCGTGGTGGTGCAGATGAAGGAATATTTCCTGGGTGCTCAATTTTTTTCCTTACCGGAGATTGCTTCAATTAATAATTTATTTGAAAGAGCTAAAACAGGTCTGGCTTTTTATGGTGAAACAAAAAAGCTGGCCGGGGAAAAATTAAAATTACTTTATACACTTTCTCATTTTGATCAACTGATTGCATTGCTGCAAGTCTTCCAGTTACTGGCTAATAGCAAAGAAGTAATTAAATTAAATGCAAGACCCATTGCCAATACTGCTGTTTTAAAAGAACAACAGCGCCTGCAAAAAATATATCATTACATTGAAACCAACTACCGGAAACCAATAGACGTAAATGAAGCTGCCAAACTTTGTCACTTAACCACAGCTGCTTTTTGCCGCTATTTTAAAAAAGCGACACATCTTACGTTCACAGATTTTGTAAATCAATACCGCATTAACCAGGCAAAGAAATTATTGCTGCAGCACAAGACAGTGACGGAAGCCTGCTATGAGAGCGGCTTTGAGAACCTGTCTCATTTTAACAAGACATTCAAAAAAATTGCCGGGGAAAATCCCGGCATATTTAAAAGAAAACAGTTAGGGAATTAACTCACTTCCCAGCACTCAATATATAGTAGACGTTTATACCGATATACAGTGCAAGCAAAACCTGCGCAAGAATCATATCAAATTTATTAGCTTTCTGCAGCTTATTCTTTTTTACTAAATGTAAGGCCCATGCTGAAGCCGCAACAACCATAAAAATGAAAAACAAGGTTACTCCGTGTAGTGTATCCACCAGCGTTAGTGAAGTAGACTCTGGCAGTGAAGAATCAATAATGTATTTATTACCGATAGCTGCAAACAGCGCACCTACACTTAAACCAAAACGGGAATCGATATTATCAGCATGAATATAAAAGCAGGTATAAGCAATTAAGAAAGCAACATACATACCCAGAAACATCTTCCAAAACAAATCCGAAGCATCTCTTTGAATCCCTATCCGAACTTTATAAGAGCTGTATTCAACATGAGGCCTGGCAAGGCTTTCGTCGCCAAAAGTAGTTTCATAAGCTTTGATGCCGCTCGAGATTTCGAAGCTATCGATATTCCATCCTCTCAATGTAAACTTGGGATCATAATGATTGCCCAGTGTATCAACGGAAAAAATTAATGATCTTGAATCATACTGGGAGTTTTCAATTGACAGCCGCAGTTTCTGCCGATCGAATGGAAAATTCTCAATCTTCCAGTTATCT
>CAZDHQ010000736.1:0-2786 GCA_964505135.1 uncultured Ferruginibacter sp. | reverse complement strand
CAGCATATCAATACTATGTTTGGCGATCATTATTTCATAACAAAGTCAATTTATTTTGATAAGCCCGGCGCATCCAACTGGTATGTAGCCTATCACCAGGATCTCACCATTTCTGTCGATAAAAAAAGCAATGCTGAAGGCTTTGGCCCATGGACAGTGAAACAAAACCAGTTTGCAGTACAGCCTCCATTAGAATTTCTTGAAGATAATTTTACTGTAAGAATTCACCTGGATGATACAGATGAAGGGAACGGCGCATTAAAAGTAATTCCCGCCTCACACAATAAAGGAATATGGCGCATCAATGCTGTTAATCTTGCAGAACAAAAAGAAGAGGTATGCAAAGTACCAGCAGGTGGCGTAATGTTTATGCATCCTTTGTTAATGCATGCTTCAGGCAGATCCACCAACAACAAACAAAGAAGAGTGATTCATATTGAATTTTCAAACAAACAACTACCGGGTGATTTAAACTGGAGTGAGCAACTATTTTTAAACTAATTGAAATGAAACTATACAACACCACGAACGGCATCGTAATCGAACAAGACGAAAAATTCTATTTGCTAAAACAAGACTGGAATACATTCATCAATGATGACAATGTTTTTGAAAATGCAAAAACTGCCATCAGTAATGCACAAACCGTTGATATCAATGCAATCAGTAATCTACTACCTGTTATTGGAAGTGAGCAGGAACTGTGGGCATGTGGCGTTACCTATTACCGCAGCATGGTAGGCAGGCAGGAAGAAAGCAAAGCCGCCGGTGGCGCCGATTTCTACGGGAAAGTATATGAAGCAGAAAGACCGGAATGCTTTTTTAAAAGTACACCGCACCGGGTGGTTGGGCACAATGGTTTTGTAAGAATCCGCAAAGACAGTACCTGGGATGTACCGGAGCCGGAGCTTACATTGGTAGTAACTACATCAGGAAAAATTATTGGCTACACCATTGGTAATGATATGAGCAGTCGCAGCATTGAAGGTGAAAATCCATTGTACCTGCCACAGGCAAAAACCTATGATGGTTGTGCAGCAGTGGGGCCATGTGTGTATATCACAGATCAGCCCCTATCAACCGATACACAAATTCATCTTAACATCTCTAGAAATAATCAATTGATGTTTGAAGGCTCTATTGCCATCAATCAAATCAAACGCAGTTTAACTGAACTGGTTTCTTTTATTTACCGTGAAAGCAGTTTTCCGCATGGCTGTTTAATTATGACGGGCACCGGTATTGTTCCAGGCCATGATTTTACTTTACAAAGTGGTGATGTAATCAGCATCGGCATTGATCATATCGGCACATTGGTAAACACGGTGAAATAAACTTTCACACTAATCTATCACTTGTAAATTCTACCATGTGAAACAAATCAAATACCTGCTGGGTTTAGCTGTACTGTTGTTGCTTAGCTGCAGCAGTTCAAAACACAGCAGCACATCTCCTTCAAAAGAGCTATCGCTGAAAGATGTTTATAAAGAGGCGTTTCTTATTGGTGCCGCAGTTAATCCTGCTATTGTATCCGGGGAAGACCAAGCTTCGCAGGATATTGTGATCAAATATTTTAACAGCATCACTGTAGAGAATGTGATGAAAGCAGCATTGATCAATCCCGAACCCGGCGTATTCAATTTTAAACCTGCTGATGAGTATGTTGCATTTGGAGAACAGCATAAGATGTTTATCATTGGGCACACATTAGTATGGCACAATCAATGCCCAGCCTGGTTTTTTACCAATGCGCAGGGTAAACCCAATACCAAAGAAGAACAGATTGAAAGATTAAGAGAACATATCAAAACCGTGGCAGGCAGGTATGCCGGACGTGTACATGCATGGGATGTAGTAAATGAAGTGATAGATGAGGATGGTAACTATCGCCCAACCACCTGGGTGAAAGCTTTTGGTAACGGAGATACATTGGTAAAGTATGCCTTTAAATTTGCTGCAGAATATGCCCCCAATACAGAACTTTACTACAATGACTTTAATACCTGGCGGCCTGCAAAAAGAGACGGCATTGTAAGGCTGGTTAAGATGCTGCAAAAAGAAGGCATCCGTATTGACGGTGTGGGTATGCAAGGTCACTGGGGATTGAATTATCCTAAAACAAATTACATTGAAGATGCCATTGATGCTTATGCAGCCTGTGGCATTAAAGTAATGATCACAGAACTGGATGTAGATGTATTGCCGCTTACAAAAGAAGGCCAGGTGATTGGACAGGGCATGGCAGACAAGCAATTTCAACTGGAAGAGTTTACAACATTTTTAGATCCCTACCGGCAAGGCCTACCCGAAAATGTGCAGGCAGAACTCACCCGGCGTTATGAAGAACTGTTTTCTATTTTCTATAAGCGTCGTGATAAAATAGCGAGGGTTACTTTATGGGGAATAAATGATGGCATGAGCTGGAAGAATGGTTACCCCGTGCCTGGCAGAACAAATTATCCTTTGCTTTGGGACAGGCAATCGCAACCAAAACCTGCTTTAAAAGCAGTGCTTGAAGTGCCTGCCAAAAATTAAGCCGATTACTCCTTTAGATAAACCAATACAACGATTGACTGCATGCAAATATTCATCATACTCTTCGCTATTATTTTACAGGTATTGCTCACTGTTAAAAAAGTAAGCCCTTTTATTTCTCTATTAATTGTTTCCATTGTATCAGGTCTTTTGCTGGGT
Organism: uncultured Ferruginibacter sp.; assembly: GCA_964505135.1. GTDB lineage: Bacteria > Bacteroidota > Bacteroidia > Chitinophagales > Chitinophagaceae > Ferruginibacter. The sequence goes on along the minus strand of CAZDHQ010000736.1, from coordinate 92 downwards.
ATGTCGCCCAATGATTTGATTAAAGCAATTGAAACAGGTGTAGGCAGTACGTTAGCTGGTTTGGCATTAATCATTTGTCTTGGTGCAGTACT
>CAZDHQ010000735.1:261-2787 GCA_964505135.1 uncultured Ferruginibacter sp. | reverse complement strand
CCGCTGGATGTAAAGTTGTAGAAGTATTGATTAAAACCTCCATTGTTTACTTCGCCTTCAAGTCCCCAGGTTGCAAATACTGCCTGCCTGCCAGGAGACAAACGCTTAATGATTTCGTATTGCTTTTCATACAAAGTGTCTGTATCAAGTTTTGCGTAAAGATTACCAATGATTGTTTGTTCTAAATTCTCATCTGAAACGCTATCCAATATTTCCATTGTCAAAACGGAATGAACAGGCCTGTTCTTAAAGTCGTCAATCGACTTTGATATTTGCTCATTTGTGCTATCCTTGCTTGAAACAGTTTTGCCTTTGCTCTCCTGTCCTTTGCAACCAAAGAAATTTAAAATTGAACTGAACATAAATATTGCGATTAGTTGTCTAGTCATTCCTGTAGTAATACAACATCTTGAACCAGATGGAATACTTCACCTCCAATTGAGGGGAGTTACCTACTCATAAAGCTTGTATATATTATCGACAAAACTCTTTTTGAAAACAATAATGTAATGATTGGACCTGTCATTCCTGGTTAAAATACTCTTTAGTTTATTGAAATCTTCCCGAATCTCAGGAGTTATCTTGTAGTCGTTTAACCTTTGTTCAATTCTTTTTTCCCTTTCCTTACTACCTATGCTGTCATTAGGAATTATAAAGAATCCTGAACCCCCAAACGGATACTCGCTTTCTTTTGCATCAGCACTGCCAGCAAGCAATTTTTTAAAGTGGATTGAGTTAAGATTAGCAACATTGTAAAACCGCAAAGATGTGTCGTTCAATGCCACATAATTGTTCATCGTGTCATAAAAAGGTGAAAGAAAGAGCATGGAACTTGTTTTTGGGTGAGTTCTAATAAAATAGTTCCAAAAGTCTTTACTAAATCTTATTGTCTTTGTTGTATCTATCAAACTAATCTTGCCACTTGAATCAGAGCCATTGCTTAAAGTAGCAATAAAAACATCATTCTCAATTAAAACTTTTCTTTTACTGCTGCATTGTACTAAGAACAGCAGCGAGACTGAGCTGATAGAAATAAATAAAGTGAGTGAAAGTAGTGAAGACTTCATAAAAAGCAGGTGCCAATAAATATACATCGTTTATTCCAACCGCACACGCTATCGAACATGCTTGCAATATCAGTACGTTTGCTGCTTAATAATGTCACTAAAACCTGAAGGTAAGCACTAACGGCAGCCTTAAAACTTAGATGCCAGCTCCCATTCATTTTTGATTTTCCTAAGTTTTAGAAAGTAAGGAATTAATGGAACAAGCTCTAGCCTGATAATAAGCTTAGCTTGTAAGGCAGAATAAATGATCACAATGCAACAAATCAAAATACCGATAGCAGCATCAATAATACCGAGTTTAACTGCCCAGTCCCTGTATCGCAAAAGCCCGAAAGCAACCAACGTCTTAAAAGAAAAGAGTGCAACAAGAAATATTCCTGTAAGCGAATAAATAGTGTTTGACTCTACGCCATATAGGCTAACTATAAAGTTGTGAGTAATGATACCCCACACTAATGCAAATGGAATTAAAAAGCCAATTACCAGGAATATCCAACAGAAAATTTTTATCCATAAGGGCAACAGTTTATTTCTTGGTGTGATTGATTCGGCTAATACTGTTTCAGTAATGATGTTGTTTGGGTTGTTCTCCATAGTTTTTTTGTACCAATAAGGGCACCTAAATTTAAGGCATTAGAAGTCTTTCCAAGCAAATTTTGTTATGAATAAGGGCAAGCTAAAAACAGCTCATTAATTGTATAGCCAGGTTGATTACTAGTAAATAAATACTCGAAATGCTTTGAGAATTGATTAATCTGAAAGACCAGGCTGGAACGACGCAAAGCATATGTCAGAATACATTCGCTTTAGCCCTTTTCATTTTGTGAACAGCCTTTGCCAGTCGGACTAGTAACCAACCGGCGCAGGAACGCTAAACACATATACACGCTGCATTCCTGCGCCATACAGCTTTTCGTTTTGCAAACGGTCCTGCACCAGATGGAGTACGCTCCTCATTTTTGTTTATTAGTTATTCCAAATGGTATATGCACAAGTGGAATATTTTCTAGTTTTGGATCTAAGTGTGTTATTTGATCATCTAAAAAAAGATGCGGTTTTAGAATTTCCAATATTCGCCGTTTTTCAATACCGCCCAGTAAAAACATCTCGTCTACTGTAACCCCCCAATCCTTTAGAGTGTTTATGGCTCTTTCGTGAGAAGGAGCATTTCGTGCAGTAACTATTGCTGTTTTCAGAATCTTTTTATAAGTAGGATCGACTTGCTCTTTTTTGGTTTCTAATTGCTGAAAGAATGAAAGTTTTTTAAAAAAATCTGCAAGAGGACCAGGATTGTGAGGAATACTGATATGCTTTTGCTCATGCTCATGAAACATTTGCAATTGCCCAGTTTCACTGAAAACCTTTTCTGCTTGATCGTCTGCAATGACGCCATCAAAGTCGAATGCAACTCTAAGTTCCATATCCTCATCTTCATCTACTATTGTTGTTTTAATGATTC
>CAZDHQ010000735.1:0-251 GCA_964505135.1 uncultured Ferruginibacter sp. | reverse complement strand
ACCATAATTTGCATTGATTGCATTTAGGACGTCTTGTTCATTTCTTGAAAGAAACAATGAAATATTGTAAGCTGGAATATAATTGTACGGAGACTTTCCTGAGGTAAACGCAGCTCTAGAAATATCAAGTCCATGATCTTTGATTGCATTGAATATTCTGACACCTGTTTCTGGACTATTTTTTGAAAGTAATACGACTTCTACCGGTATTTCCTGTACATATGTAAGCTCCCCCGAAATTCGGCCATTTA
>CAZDHQ010000734.1:0-2790 GCA_964505135.1 uncultured Ferruginibacter sp. | reverse complement strand
CAGCGACCCTCTGATTAACAGTCAGATGCTCTAACCAACTGAGCTAAGGAGGAATATTGTCTTAAATTTTTTCGCTGCTTGAACCAGCGTCCCTCCCGACTTATCGTCGGGATGCTCCAACCATCCCGATAGCTAAGGAGGGATACCTTTCAAAACGTTTCCGTTTTGGGACGGCAAAAATAGGGAATTTCAGTTTGCAAACAAATTGATTTAGAAAATTTACCAGCCCCAAAAACCAGTTTTTTCTTCTATTCCCAGAAAGATGCCTTTTTCATTTATTTCGATGGGGTATGTTTTGAGGAAATAGCCTTCACCACTCACATTTCGCCCGTTTTGAAGACTGAATTTATAGCGATGTAATGGACACACAATATTGCCCAAAGCATCCACGTAGCCCTGGCTCATATTGCCGCCGGCATGGGGGCATTTGGCTGCACAGGCTTTTAGTTGATCATTTACCCTGGCGACGCAAATCTTTTTACCGTTTATTGTTATTTCCTGCAAATTACCGTTGGGGAATAGCTCTTCCGGAGCATCCGCTATTTTATGCCAGCTATATTTTTTTGAAGATTCCAATAACGACTATTAATAAAAGAATTCAGCCTTGTAAGGATAACGAATACGATACAAATCTCTTACCTTGTTCAAAATGGTTTGACGTAATGCATCTATATTCATTTTTTCGGTTGCTGATACAAATACACAGTTACCATTTGTTTCATTCATCCAGCGCTGTTTTAAATCATCTAAAATTTCCTGCTTTACATCATCCTCCAGCCATTGGTCAAATGCTTCTGCTTCGTACTTATCCATTTTATTAAAAATGGTAATAGTAGGTTTATCAATGGCCCCCAATTCACCCAATGTTTTGTTCACTACTTTTAATTGTTCTTCAAAATGCGGGTGAGAGATATCAACCACATGCAATAAAATGTCTGCTTCCCTTACTTCATCTAAGGTGCTCTTGAAACTCTCCACCAGGTGATGCGGCAATTTGCGAATAAATCCTACCGTATCGCTTAACAGAAATGGTGTTTGTTCAAATACCACTTTACGGGTGGTGGTATCCAACGTTGCAAATAATTTATTTTCTGCAAACACATCACTCTTGCTAAGTAGGTTCATGAGGGTTGATTTACCAACGTTAGTGTAACCAACCAATGAAACTCTTATAAATTCTCCACGATCTTTTCTCTGTGTGAATGCCTGCTTATCAATTTCGGCTAGGCGTTTTCGTAAGAGACTGATTTTATTCTTTACAATACGACGGTCTGTTTCAATCTCCGTTTCACCGGGACCTCTTGTTCCCACACCACCACCTTGCCTTTCCAGGTGTTTCCACATACCCTTTAATCTTGGCAGGATGTATTGGTACTGCGCTAGCTCTACCTGCGTTTTTGCCTGGGCTGTTTTTGCTCTCGTAGCAAAAATGTCAAGGATTAAATCACTTCTGTCAATGGTTTTTACACCTAACTCCTTTTCTATATTCTGAATTTGTGAGCCTGTCAATTCATCATCAAATACCACCATCTCTACACCCGCATGCTTCTGCACATAATTTTTGATTTCTTCCAGCTTGCCTTTGCCCACAAAGGTCCTGCTATCAGGGTGTGCCAGCTTTTGCGTAAACCTTTTCACAGCAGTAACACCTGCAGTGTTGGCCAAAAAAGCCAATTCATCCAGGTATTCATTTAGCTGCTGCTCTGTTTGCTCAGGAGTAACAATGCCCACCAGCACTGTTTTCTGTTCCTGTTGTAATTTTTTCTTTTCTATCAAACCTTACTAATTTAAAACGGCTGCCAATAAAGCCGTTATACAAAAATAAAGCGTTCCTGTTTTGCAGGAACGCTGATTAAATAGTTATCTCACTAATTATTTTTTCACTGTTTCTGTTGCAGGGTGAAGCCACCGGTCCATTTGCTCACAGGTTTGGTATTCTTCATCTACTTTTATGTAATAGGTAGGTACTTTTTCTGCAAACCATCTTTCCAAAGCGTTATTCTTCTTTTCTTCAAGCGCTCTTTGAGCGATTTTATTATAATCGTCTTTTATATTTTCCCTGTGCGGTTCACTCTTGCTTTTTAGATAAACAATTCTTACACCCTTTTTTTGTCTTTCGTCTGAAAACTCTGTGGGTTTTGAAAACTCACCCACTTTTAGATCTTTCAGCATTAATACCAGGTCTTTATCCAGTTGATCGATGGTAAGATTATTACCGCCCTCTCCATTCTGCCTCATACCTCCAGTGAACTTGCTTGCATCATCGTCACTGTATTTGTTTACTGCTTCACCAAATGTGAGTGTACCTGCAATCAATTTGGCTCTTACCGAATCCAACCTGCTAATCGCTCCAGTTACTTCTGATGGAGTTACCTGTGGGATTTTAAGAATGTGCCTCACTACCGCATCATCACCGGCACGACTGATCATTTGAATGATATGGTAACCAAATTTTGACTTAAAAGGAGTGGACACCTGGCCTTCTTTTAATGAAAAAGCTTTTGATAAAAATGCAGGATCCCACTGCTTTTCATTCCTGTTTAACTCATATTGCCCTGCATTATCTTTACTCCCGGGATCGTCGGAATATAACGCAGCCAGCGTTTTCATATCTCTTTTCCCTGTCTCCAATTGCTTTTTAAATTCATTCAGCTGCTCAATAGCATATTCTTCTGCATCACGGTTAGCTTTTGGATAAATTACTATTTGTCCAATCTCCACTTCGCTTTCATAAAAATGAAGACTGTCTTTTGGTATTTTATCGAAATAAGCTTTTACCTCATTGGGTGT
>CAZDHQ010000733.1:0-2792 GCA_964505135.1 uncultured Ferruginibacter sp. | reverse complement strand
GCGCTGCATATTTATCTTTACAGCGGCCACTTCGGGGTTGATGCCGGGTTCATGATCAGGTGCCGCATAAAATGCAGATGAACCATCGGGATCCAATTTACCTTCTCCGGCATAGTCCCATCCTTTGATCTCATCGTCACGAAGCTTTCTTGGTTTCTTTAAAACTTTAATAGTAGATGTTCCCGGTGGTGCATCATCCGGATCAATTCTTGGAAAGGTGGTAGTAACTTTCAGTTCCAAAAAGGCGCCCTGCTCTACCGTAGCTGCGGCCGGATCTACCTGTATGCTTTTAAAATAACCCCAGTCACTAAAATGCGTGGTAGCAGCCGTAACTTTCTTTTGCACTTTATCTACCGTGGTATTGGTGAGCATTTGCCAACTGCCCTCCGAATCCTGAAATGCGATGTCCAGGAATTCAGGACGACTGCCCACTGTATCAGCAGCTTTATAATTGAAAGTAATTGCAACAGGTTTACTGAATATTTGTCCGTGTGGTGCAAGGCGGTAAGCAGTGCCAATACCACCGGTGAGTTCATTGCTGATTGGCTGGATGCTGATATCTGTTTCTGCATTCAGTGCCCCGGCAGGTATAGCCAGGTGTAATGTACCATCTGCACTGGTCAATTCTCCGCCATTTTCACCAATCATTTTATGAACGGCTTGCCCGGCAGCTGTACCAACAGGCGTAACCGTTTCGTCACTTTCAGGGGATACAACTGCGATGTCTTTGCGACAGCTTATAATAAACAGGCAGGCCATTACTGCCATCAACCATCTTCTTTTCATAACTATACTTTGCTTTTTCATTTAAGAGATGGCAAAACTACCGGCGGGGAAAAAATCAAAAAATCACATGCTATACAAGTTGAGGATTGTATTGAATGAATTGAGTGGTAGCAACTGTATAATAGAATCAACGTACTTGCGCAGGTGTTCCCGCCTGTTTCCATCCATCGCTAAACAATTCCATTGCTTTCTTTTCGAGGCTATAAAAGGGTTAGCTTGATTTGATTGCGTTGTAGTAATAGAGTGCAGGCAGTAGCGACGTTGGGCACGGTCAGGAGACTTGCGCCAAAAAGTTCGTGTGCCAGGTCCAAGGCCGGGCAGATTTATGGCTCATAAAGCTCTCCGCAGTATAGCAATATGGTATATTTCTTTAGCCATTAACAAAAAGGCACTACCTCCGTATTAGTCATATCAATAAATTTATAATTCAAACAAAACTGCAATATATGAAGCTCCATTACGCAGCAGCTTTTTGCCTGTTTCTTTTATCAGCCTTTGATACCAAAAGCCAGAACGTAGGCATTGGTACAAACAATCCTGCCTATAAGCTTACAGTGAAAACACCCGCTAATAGCTGGGGATTGATGCATACGGATAGCACAGTGTACCTTGGTTCGTATATTTATCCAGGTGGTGCCGCAGGATTTGGTACCAGGTCTAACCATCCCCTGTATTTATTTACCAATAACACCGATGTACCGCCAGCCATTACACTGGACGCAGGCGGCGTAAAAGTGGGTGTGGGCACTTTTACACCTGCTTATAACCTGGACATACACAGTGCCGGCAATGCACAGCTAAGGCTGCAGGAAGGTGTGGGTGCTCAAACAGCTTTGCTTTCCCGTTACACCAATCGCTTTGAAATGCAGTCAGGCGATGCATTTGAATTTTCAGTAGGAGGCGTTGATCAAAGAAACCTTTGTATCGCAAACAATGGGTATGTAGGTATTGCTACTTCCACCCCTACCAATTACCTGCAGGTAGGCAGCTATATCAATAATGGATATGGCGGTAATCAAATTGCTTATGGCTTTGGCACCAATGTTACGGTGCTAAACCAATATGCCAGCTTCTCTAACTTTTTATCAAGTACAGCACTTAACATACAATCCGTAAAAGACATTTACATTATGCCCGGCAATGGCAATGGTCATGTAGGGATCAATACCAATACACCCACTTATCCGCTTGAAATAGCAGCCGCCCCCGGCGTATTAGGAACTGACAATTCACTAGCAGCATCGTACGGGGTTGGCTTTAACTCCGGTGGTAACCCAAGCCCGTCAACAGGTGGTACCAATTCTGAAATACAGGTGGCGGTATATGCTGCAGGGTGCATTGAAGCCGGTACATTTTATGCTATATCAGATGAAAGGATTAAAAAAATTATAGGAAAGACGGATAACACAAAAGATTTACAAACAATAAATGCCATACAGGTAACGGACTACAGGATGAAGGATACAAAGACTTATGGCAACCGGGTATTTAAAAAAGTGCTTGCACAGCAAGTGGAGCAGGTGTACCCCCAGGCAGTAAACCAGCAAAAAGATTTTATACCCAATACCTATTTGAGCACAGATAACGTAATAAAGAATGATGGATACTATGTACTGCACTTTGATAAAAAACATAACCTTAGCACCCATGCAAAACTGTTAAAAGTGTATGATAAAAACAGCGAACGCAAGCTGGAGATCATCAGTGTAATAACAGAAAACGATGTGGCAGTAAAGGCGGATAAGCTGCCTGCGCAATTATTTGTATATGGCGAGCAGGTAAATGATTTTCGCTCGGTAGATTATGAAGGCTTAACAACGCTGAATATTTCTGCCACGCAGCAATTGAGTAAACTGGTTAAGCAACAGCAGGAGGAAATTGAATTGCTAAAAACAGCAGTGAGGGAACTAAAGCAACAAATAAAAAAGTAATTATTTTTTTAGCCTATACATCAATAAGATTTAAAAATACCAGTCTTTTACTGGCGCAGGTATCCTGACCTGTTG
>CAZDHQ010000732.1:0-2798 GCA_964505135.1 uncultured Ferruginibacter sp. | reverse complement strand
GATACCGGCAAGCGCCCAAACCACTACCAATCCAAAAAACACATTGCTTCTTACAAAGATCATAACAAAACTTATCAGCACTGCAATGATGATCATCACCAATGTCCATACCTCGGGAGCTACTCCCCATCCACTCCATTTTATGGATGTAAGGAACACTGCAGAGTTGGCAATGGTTGCAATACTGATCCATCCCAGGTAAATGCTCAACGGAATTTGAGTAAAAATTTTATTTGACAATGGGCGATTAGATGCATGTATATCAAGCCTGATATGAATGACAACTAAAGAAATTAATTGTATCGCAATCATAATTTCTGCGAAGGCTATTTGCAAATGAGTCCAAACATACAGCCATGTGCCGGTTGCAATATTGTTTAATATAAACCAGCCGCCCATTTTTTCTATGGCCTTATTATCCGCATGCGTTTGATCTTGTCTAAAACTTACAGCAATATGATGAATGCACATTGCTATTAATACAAGATAAATGATGCCCCATATAGAAAAAGTAAAACCGGCAGGTGTAAACAAAGTGGGGAACATGTTAGACACTTCCGCTACGTCTTTGTTGTTAAACATTTTCGTTTGCACTGCGGCAGACATTGCTATATGTAATAGTAATGCAATGAAGTTAAGGATGGCTAGTATACGGATATTCTTCATAGTGCTTACAAAATTACAGTAATACGGATAAAATCTATGCCTTTAAATTGCTTAACACATATTATTAAGCATTGCTGCAATACCTGCTGCATTGAGTATCAAATGGCTGTCGCAGATATTAATGGCTTGTTCGGGCATATAACTCACAATAGCATCTTCAGGATTTTGCACAATGGTCTTGCCCCCATACTCCTTTATTATTTTCATCCCTTTTGCACCATCTGCATTGGCGCCGGATAGTAATACACCTATTAGTCGGCCTTTGTACGCTGCTGCTGCTGATATAAAACTAACGTCAATGCTTGGGCGACTATAATTAATTTTTTCTGAGCAGTCTAGAGACAAAGATCCATCATCCTCAATCAGTAAATGATAATCGGGTGGAGCAATATAAAGCCAGCCTTTTTCCATTTGATCTTTTTCATCTGCTTCTTTTACATGGAGGGTTGTTCTGGATGCTAATAAATCAGCCAAAGAAGTATCAGCATGCAAACTCCTATGCAATACGATTACCACCGGAATACAAAATTCTTTTTTTAGCATTGGCAATATGGTCAGCAATGCATCCAGGCTACCTGATGAACCGCCAATGATAATCAACTGGCCGCTATTTGTTATTTGTTTTTTCTCCATATTTTCTCTTTGCTATCCACCTGCTTATAGTATGCAGCGATGGGAGAAAACCTTAAAGACTCTTTGTTGCCCAATGCTAAAAAACCAAGTGACTCTAAACTTTTATCGAAAAGGCTGAGCACTCTGCCCTGCAGTTCCCTGTTAAAGTAGATCAACACATTCCTGCAAAGTATTAATTGAAATTCATTAAACGATGTATCGGCAACAAGATTGTGATTGGAAAAGATCATTCGCTCGGATAAGGAAGCATCAAATTTTGCGCTGTTATAATTGGCCTGGTAATAAATTGAAAAATCGTTCTTCCCTCCTGCCTTTATGTAATTTTCAGAATTCACCTGCATGGTGCTGGCAGGAAAAATTCCGGATTTAGCTTTTTCTAAAACAGCCTGGTTAATATCTGTTGCGTATAAGATTGACTTGTGTAATAAATTAGCTTCTTTAAGCAGGATAGCCATGGAATAAACTTCTTCACCGGTAGAACAGCCTGCATGCCAGATGCGGATTACCGGATAAGTAGCCAGCACCGGCAATACTTTATCCCGTAACAATTTATAATGCCCGGCATCCCGGAACATTTCTGTTACATTCACCGTGATCTCTTCAACAAAGTACATGAAGTATGCAGCATCATTCAGCAGCTTTTGCTGCAATGCCTGTATAGAAGCAAACTTACTCTTGCTGTAAAATGCAGTGATCCTTCTTTTTAATGACGCTACTGCGTAACCGCTAAAGTCATAGCCATAGCGGCCTGCAATCAAATGCACCAATTCTTCTATTTCTGCTGTTTCAATCATTTGTAAATAGTTGATCAAACAGTTGCAATAACCTATCTATATCCACCGGTTTAGAGATATAACCATCGGCACCTGCCGCCATACATTTCTCTTTATCTCCGGGCATTGCCTGCGCTGTAACAGCTACCAGTTTAACGCTATTCAATGATGGATTATTTCTAATTGTTTTCATCAACTGGTAACCATCCATATCAGGCATCATCATATCTACCAATGCTATGTTTATGCCAGTATCCGCTTTCAGAATATCTAATGCCTGTATCGCAACGCTGGCAGTGATACAATTGAACTTCCTGGCTGCTAATACAGCTTTGAGCGCAAAAATGTTCCTGTCATCATCATCAATGATCAGCACTCTTAATTGCTTTTGTTCCATCTTAATAGCCTTTTTCGTATAACCATATCCGTAACAGGGAAATCAGCTGATCCATATCTACAGGTTTTGATATATAGTCCGAAGCGCCTGCTGTTATACATTTTTCTCTATCGCCAGCCATGGCTTTAGCTGTTACGGCAATGATGGGCAAATTTTTAAACTGCGTATTTTTTCTTATCGTTCTGATGCTTTCATAGCCATCCATTTGCGGCATCATCATGTCCATCAAAATAATATCCACTGAATTGGACTGCAGCAATTGTACTGCTTCTTTACCATCCATAGCAGGTATCACCGTCATCTGGTATTTTTCCAGCGCTTTGGTCATG
>CAZDHQ010000731.1:0-2801 GCA_964505135.1 uncultured Ferruginibacter sp. | reverse complement strand
TCAGCCGCTTTATCCACTACCGGCTGCGCTTCAATTTTTAAATGATTTCCGCTTGCCGGTGTGGATAAAGCTGGATCACCTTTTTTGAGCGCAGCGTATTGTAATGGCGACAGATACCCTAAGGATTTATGTGGTCGTTCTGTATTGTAATCCTGTCTCCATTCCTCACTCAGGATACGTACTTCTGCGAGGCTGGTAAAAAGATAAGCGTTCAATAGTTCTCTTCTAATACTTCCGTTTTTTCTTTCAATATAGGCGTTCTGCATAGGTTTGCCTGGTTGAATAAACTGAATACTGATTTTGCGGCTCGCATGACTGCACCAGAGTTCCAGTAAGTGACTAATGAACTCAGGACCATTATCACACCGGATAATTGCAGGACAGCCTCTTTCTGCAATCAGTATTTCAAGAACTCTTATCACCCGCAATGTTGGCAGTGATGTATCCACCTCGATGGCCAGGGATTCACGGTTAAAATCATCGATGATGTTTAAAAAACGGACCCTGCGTCCATCCACGAGGCGGTCTGACATGAAGTCGATGCTCCAAACCTGATTCGGTCCGGTGGGTACATGCAGTGGCTGCTTTATTCTTTCAGGCAGTCGCTTTTTTGCCCTTCTTCTGATATTCAATTTCATGGTTGTATAAATCCTGTAAATACGTTTATGATTCCATTGATGGCCTTTATTCCAAAGCCGGTAACAACACTGCCAAAAGCCAATAGCAGCATGTTTGGTAGTAAGCACAGTTAGTGCATCTTGAACTTCACTATCGTTTTTGGGATTTTTCTTGTACTGGTAAGTAGTTCGGGATAGCCCTACCAGGTTGCACGCCTTTCGATTACTTAGCTGTTCTTCGTGAACTAAAAAGTCAACAGCTTCCCGTTTGATCTCAGGCGTCAGAACTTTTTTTCCAAGAGATTTTTCAATGCCCTGATATCGATGCTCGCTTCCGCATACATTTTCTTGAGTTCGGCATTCTCTTTCTCTAGTTCCTTAAGCTTTGCCACATCACTGGCTTCCATGCCGCCGAACTTTGCTTTCCAGTTGTAGAATGTAGCGTCACTGATACCTAGTTCACGACTAATGTCTTTAACAGGAACACCGGATTCTTGTTTCTTGATTGCAGCCACGATCTGGCTCTCTGTAAATCGTTTCTTCATTGTTTAAAAGTTTAAAGTTAATAAACTGATTGCTATTAACTCTAACCTTTGCTGGCCGAAGATTGGGGGAGCTTACAATGGGTACAAAATGATGCTCACAATAGGAATACAGCGTAATGTTTTTTTCAATCAGCATTTCGTTGTACCGGTATTTATTTTCAAAGAGTTTGATGTTTGGTTTATTTGCCGGATTTAACCCGGCAAATACTTCTTTCACATACATCTTTGCAACTCTGTGTGGTGTGCCGCTTAAACTGTCATCTGTTAAATCAAGCCATAGTAGGTGCATTATTTCAGAAAAATGTTTTTGTATGAGTTTGATTTTTAAAGTATCCTCCATTTCAAAAGCATCTTTGCGAAGTGGTGTTTCTAACGAATTGCCGGTATGCTCTTCGCCTATTGTATCTTTTATTTCAATTGCTGGATTCATTTATTATTATTTATGATTTTATACATTACAGTAGTTACCATTGCATCACAGTAAACGAGATTAAACTCAAAAATATCATCGGGAGAATACATTTTCTCTATCTCTGAACGAAGCATTTTTTTTGCCCTGTTTAATCTCACTTTTACATTGCTTTCAGTGATACTTAGTGCCTGAGTGGTTTCTATAATACTTAAACCGTTTAATTCTCTTAGTACAAATACCATTCTGTAATCTTCCGGTAGTTTAGTTAACGCATTCTCCAATATATGCCCGAGCTCTTTGTTTGCAATTATTTTTTCTGTGTTTACAGGCTGCTGAAACATAGGTGTATTTATTTCTGATTGTTTAATATCTGCCGGGCTTTCATTTTTAAAACTGAATTTTTGCTTTTTCTGAAAACAATTATTGAGCATTATCCGTATAAGCCATGTTTTAAAAGAAGACCGGTTTTCAAATTTTGACAGGCTGTAAAAAGCAATGATATAGGTTTCCTGCATCAGGTCTTCAGTATCATGATGATTGTATTGGTATGTTCTGCCAATTTTGTATAAGGAAGGATTATGCCTTCTTATCAATATTTCATACAGCTTTGTATCGCCTTCAACTATTTTCTCTACAACTTCAAAATCGCTGTATTGTTCAAACGCTTTTTTTACCACGGTATATTTATTTTTCAACTCCTATTTTGTCTTTCAAAATTAAACTTCCGCCAATATAATTGCCTGCAATCATAAATGTAATTAAACTGCCCTTAAGAATTAATTTTAACAGACTGTCTGCTGTAAGTTGGGGGTATTGTGTAAATGCAATATAGGCAAGCAGACTGTATGCAATAATTACAGCAGTATTAATTCCCCCATGTAGTAATATCTTTTTTGCAGCCGCTGGTTTATCTTTTACCACAGTAATTAAATCGGCAATGCCGGCAAGTATTGCCAAAGCGCCCAAAACAACTCCGCCAGCCAGTGCATAAAAAGAAGCAGTAACAAAGGAAATTTTTCCATAGTAAAAACCCAAAAAGGAACACACAAAATCCATAGGAAAAAGCGCCGACGGAAAATGTATGAGCATAATATGCAGGGGATGTCTAAAAACTTTCATACTCTAATTTTTATGAGAACACAAAAAACAATAATGCCACAAATCCGCTGACCGCAAGTAATGCATGTGTAAATGCGATAGCTAACGGACTTGTTTTTTTTTTTTTTT
>CAZDHQ010000730.1:0-2802 GCA_964505135.1 uncultured Ferruginibacter sp. | reverse complement strand
AAATTAAAGCGTTCAAAGTGTTCATCCTGTATTCCTCTTCTTTTTACAATGTCGTATACACTTTCAGCCATTTTCAAAACCACGTTGCCTGTAAACCCTTCACATACCATTACATCCGCTTTGTCCAATAAAATATCACGTCCTTCGATATTACCAACAAAATTGATGTGCTGGTTTTCATTTAACAGGGGATAGGCAGCCTGTGCAAGCAAATTGCCTTTGCCTTCTTCTTCACCAATATTTACCAGGCCTACTTTAGGCTGATCAATCTCTAAAATATGCTCTGCAAATAGTGATCCCAATATCGCAAATTGGTTCAGGTTTTCAGGTTTACAATCCGCATTGATACCTGCATCGAGTAATAAACCGAGTTTCCCATTTTCTCTTGGCATATACGCACCAATGGTGGGCCTTATTACTCCTTCAATAGCTTTTATGCTAAACAATGCACCCACCATCATAGCGCCGGTGTTACCAGCACTAATAAATGCATCAATTTTTCCTTTTGATAAAAGATGAAAACCGATAGCAATAGAGGATTGTTGTTTTTCTTTAAGTGCTTTAGTAGGGTGTTCATGCATAGCTATTGTCTGTTCAGCATGAACTACAGAAATATTGCCGGCAGAAATTTCATGAGCGGCCAGCAAAGGATTAATCTCTTCCTGCCTGCCGATTAAGGTAAGATGAACACTGGGGCTACTTTGAGAAAGAAATAGTTTGATTCCCTTAATCACTTCCAGGGGAGCATAATCGCCGCCCATTACATCAAGGCCAATATTCATAGCAGTTCTTTAAAATAAAAATTCTAAGTTTTACATTCTTTACGAATGTAAAACTTAGAATGCAGTATTGAAAAAAATATTATGCTTTCAATGGAGCTTTTTCAGCCACCACTTGTCCTTTGTAATATAATTTTCCTTCGCTTACATGAGCACGGTGACGTACATGCGTAAGACCTGTTGTTTTATCAACAGATAGTGTAGTCTCTGATGCTTTATAATGCGTCCTTCTCTTTGCACTGCGCTGCTGTGAATGGCGTCGTTTCGGATTTGGCATATCTGTAAATTTTAATTGTTATGGTTACTTTTTATTTTTCTTTTTGAATTGTTCTAAACCTTGCCAGATTGTATTAGCATTGTCGCCCGTTGCCCTCAATTCCATCTCTTTTAATTTAGCCAACACCTCTTTATTACATTTTGGTCCTCCAAACTCTTCTTCGCTGCACATTTTTTGGGCAGGGATACTCAGGCTTACAAACTCATAAATCCATTCATTAAGGTAAAGATGGCTTTCTGTTCTGGAGATGTAATAAATATCAGGGTCTTCTTCCTGTTCATTCATTTCATCCGGGTTATCCACCATCTTCACCACCATATTAAACTCATCCCAAAGATCTACAGTTAAGGTATTGCTGCACCTATCACACACCACATCCGCCGTGCCACCAATTTCAAACTTCAGCAGCATAAAACTGGTTTTCTTATCCAGTTGCAGCTTTATCTTTGCATGGCAGTTGCTGAAATCACGTGGCTGTCCTTCATCAAAAAACTGGTCATCCACCTCGTAAAAGAACTCATGAATACCTGGCTTTAAACCTACAAACGCAATCTCAAAAACCCTTCTTTTTCCCATGACTTTTGGTTTAAAGGACGGCGAAGGTAGTACATTTTAAGGGAAAATGTATATATCAACGCTAAAAATAGTCAAAAATCCCTGTGATATGGTTTTTAATTATTTTACAGCCATGATAGGTAAACCCAAAAAACTAATCATTGTAGTGTTACTGGCAGCCGCTATCCTTATCAAACTGGTTTCTAACTTCCCGGTTTTTATAGAGCGCTATTATTCAAATGGTATTTACCCATTTATTTCAAAATTACTGAAGTTTCTTCTCGGCTGGCTTCCCATCAGCCTTGGCGACTTGCTTTACATTGCCGCCATTATTTGGCTGCTTTTTAAACTTATCAGGATGTTCATTGCCCTGGTAAAAAAGCAGGTGAACTGGCCTGTTTTTTCGAAATTTTTGCTATCGGCTATTACTATCTGGTTAGGTATATATGTTCTGTTTAATGCTTTATGGGGCTTGAATTATAACAGGCGTGGTATTGCCAGTCAATTAGGTATTTCAACGCAGCCCTATTCAAGGGATGAATTGTTGCAGGTAGATACATTGCTGCTGGAAAAAGTAAACAGTTATAAAATGGCTATGATCAGGAATCCTGGCACAGTTAATCAGGCAAATACATTTCCACGGGCATCAAAAGCCTATCAACAAATTGTATCCTTATATCCATTTTTAGAATATAGCCCAACATCAATAAAACCTTCACTATTCGGAAGCATTGGAAACTACATAGGATTTACGGGTTATTATAATCCCTTTACCGGCGAAGCCCAGTTGAATACTACAGTACCCGGTTTTTTGCAGCCATTTACCACTTGTCACGAAATAGCGCATCAATTAGGTTATGCTAAAGAAAACGAAGCTAACTTTGTGGGCTACCTGGCAGCATCTAATGCTCCCGATACAGCTTTTAGATATTCTGTTTATCTTGACTTGTATCTGTATGCCCAAAGAAACCTGTATAATGCAGATTCAACTGCAGCCAGGGAGGTCTCAAAAAAAATGTTACCAGAAGTGAAGGATGATTTGCTGTTTTTAAGACAGTTTTATGAGCGCCATCGAAATCCGCTTGAGCCTTTCTTCAGGTGGATTTATGGGAAATATTTAGAAAGCAACCAACAGCCATCAGGGCTTCTTACATACGATGAAGTAACTGGTTTTTTAGTGGCCTTTCATAA
>CAZDHQ010000729.1:0-2807 GCA_964505135.1 uncultured Ferruginibacter sp. | reverse complement strand
TACTGCTTTTTTATGTTTACAGCAAAGCATTACGGCTGCTTCATGTATATTATTTGGTAATGCAATACATACTACATCGGTATCCGGATGACTGATGGCAGCTTCCATATCCGTGCTGTAATAATCACACTTGTAATCTTCTGCAAACTTTTTTGCGTTCTCTTCTCTTCTTGCATAGATATGAGTTACCCTGTCTTTGTTTCTTTGATTGTGTATGGAATCTGTATAAAAGCGGCCTATAAAACCTGAGCCAAGCATAGCAATCCTTTGCATAATATTTTTATTTAAGTGAGGTTTTAAAGTTATTGAAAAACATCATTTCTAAATACAAGTTTTCATATTTTCTTAACTCCCCGTTCATAATTAAGCAACATTACAAATAGAGATTTGTAATCAAACTATATCCATTGGAAAAAAGAAAATTGGATGTGGCAGTTATTTCTGATGTACACCTTGGCACTTATGGTTGCCGTGCAAATGAGCTGTCACGTTATCTTTCCACCATTGATCCAGGTATACTAATACTTAATGGAGATATCATTGATATCTGGCAATTCACCAAAAAATATTGGCCACCTGCACATATGCAGGTAATAAAGAAAATAACCAGCATGCTTAGCCGTGGGGTAAAAGTGTATTATGTTACCGGCAACCATGATGAAATGCTGCGACGTTTTGAAAATTTTTCGGTGGGTGATTTTCATATCGTAAACAAATTAATCATCCATCATGATGACAATACCAGGAGCTGGATCTTTCATGGTGATGTTTTTGATGTAACCATGCAATACAGCAAGTGGCTTGCAAAGCTGGGTGCTGTTGGATATGATATGCTCATTGCGATTAATTCCTTCATTAATTACATTAGTGCCAAACTTGGAAAAGGCAGGATATCATTGTCAAAAAAAATAAAAAACTCGGTAAAGAGCGCCGTTAAATATATTAACAGCTTTGAAGAAACTGCAGCAGATATTGCTATTGAAAAAGGCTATCACAATGTATTGTGCGGCCATATACACCAGCCAGGAAACAGAACTATCGTAAGAGCAAATGGCAAAGTGAACTATTTGAATTCGGGCGACTGGATTGAAAATCTCACCGCTCTTGAATATTGCACTAATAAATGGTCTGTCTATTATTATCAACAGGACTACTTAGTTAAAGAGCTAAATAGTTCCTTTTATGTGGACGAAGCGGCGTATTTAAGAACTACCGAGTTATTTAAAATGATGATGGATGATTTTTTAAAAGCATCTTAAAACAAAAAAATGAGAGTACTATACGCCATACAGGGAACAGGAAACGGACATGTAAGCCGTGCCAATGAAATCATCCCTATCTTAAAAGAAAAATGTGATTTGGATATTTTATTAAGTGGTACCCAGTGCGATGTTGGGCTAAACGTTCCTGTTACCTACCGAAATAAAGGTCTCAGTTTTATCTTTGGTAAGAAAGGTGGTGTTGATTTTAAAAAAACCCTTGGCCAGTTACAGTCTAAAAAATTTTTAAGTGAAATAAAGAATTTACCGGTAGAGAAATATGACCTGGTGATAAATGATTTTGAACCGGTAAGTGCATGGGCCTGTAAGATAAAAAATGTTCCAAGTATAGCCATGAGCCACCAGTGGGCTGTGCTTCATAAAAATGCACCAAGACCTTCTAAATTTGATCCCTTTGCCTTGATGGTTTTGAAATATTATGCTCCCTGTAAAACAGGAGAAGGCTTTCATTTTAAAAAATATGGGCCGCATATTCATACACCGGTAATAAGAAGTGAAATAAGAAATGCAGACGTGGGTAACAAAGGGCATTTTACTATTTATCTACCAGCGTACGAGGATGAAAAGATCATCAGCTTCTTTAGCAAGTTTAAACATATTGACTGGCAAATATTCTCCAAGCATACCAATAAATCTTATAAAGAGAAGAACTGCTATATAAGGCCAGTGAATGCAAAAGCTTTTACGGAAAGTTTTATCAACTGCGAAGGCATTGTTTGCGGTGCAGGATTTGAAACACCGGCCGAAGCATTGTACCTGGGCAAAAAATTATTGGTGATACCAATGAAGCATCAATATGAACAACACTGTAATGCTGCTGCTGCTGAAGAGTTAGGTGTTCCGGTAATCAGGAGCCTTAAGAAAAAGCATATCAGCAAGGCAGAAAACTGGCTGATGGAAAACAAAACCATTACACTGGATTTTGAAAACGAAACTGAATCTATTATTGCCTCAATGCTAGCCTCCTTTAAAACATCTATTCCGGTAGCGGAAGCAGAGAAATCAATAATGCCGCTTACGCCGGAACAATATTTAGCATTGCGTTAATTATTGCTTTAGTTTTTCTAACAGTTCCTTTGCTGTAGATGTAAGCTCTGTATTAATTGCTTTACCCTGCTCATCCTTTAAGGCAAAATGCATGCATTCTTCTTTGTTCATTCTAAAATCGGCATCTTTTATCACCATATCGTTTTTAAAGAAATGAATGGAGCCGTCTACACCGCAGTTTTTTATATTATCTGATCCATTTGCTGTAATCAGCTCAGCCAATTGCTGAATAGCATTTTTGTCTTTAACTATTTTCACCAGTACTACAGTATCCATTGAGCCATCGCCTCTGAAATAATTAATAGCTACACTGTCTGCCGCAGCCAGCTGTTGGTTTAATTCTTTATAATGATGGCGGCAAGAAGTGGCAATTACTAATAAGAAAACAAGCAGCATTAAATTTTTCATTCAGCAAAGTTAGTCATCTCATTTACAGAAATAAAAAAACCACCTGATAGGAATAACCGGTGGTACAAGCAT
>CAZDHQ010000728.1:0-2819 GCA_964505135.1 uncultured Ferruginibacter sp. | reverse complement strand
GGATAAGTGTATAGCCCTGCCATTCCCCTGTAATCTACAAAACTGGTGTATGACTTTAACAAACTACCATCTAAAGAAATATCAACCTTGGCGAGCTCAATATCATCGTTGGTATTAAACTTAAAATCAAAATTTGCAGCATCTGTTGTAGCAGGATATTGAATATCTGCAGATGGGCTAACAATTTCTACTGTTGGAGCTGCTGCATCGGCTCCCGGATCTACTTTTGAAATCGGGTCTATATAATCTTTAGTGCAGGCTGTAAAGGATAATGATGATACTATCCCTACACAAATAAATTTTAGAATATTTTTCATAATAATATTATTAATAGATTAATGATCAGGATGTGTATCTGCATATTCTTTTAAAAGAACGCTTTTGTCTAATTGCGCTGTAGGATAAGGCAGGTATTTTTTTGCCATGGTAAATGTTCTGCCATCATAACTCAGTTCAGCAGTATTTTCCAGGCGAATCATATCATAATACCTAATACCCCATTCCATAGCTAGTTCAGCGTATTTTTCATCTATTACCTGCTGGCTGGTTACTCCGGATAAAGGAGATAAACCGGCTCTTGCTCTTACCAGGTTTACGGCATTATCTGCACTGCCTGCAGATGCAGCACCACCACGGGTTACCGCTTCAGCATACATCAATAAGATCTCTGCATACCTGGTAACAATGTAATTTTTGTTACTAGCGTAATCAGTTCTACCCGGAATTAATTCTGTGGTTGGAAGATAATGTTTACCACTATAGAAATAAGCCCTTGGAGAATTTAAGAAAATATCACCTTGCGGAGTAGTGTTAGAAATCCACGCTGGAAGCGTAGCAAATGCAGGATCTGATTTTATTTTATCAATTCCACTTGGCGTAAAAATTACACTTGTTTGTAGGCGAATTTTTTCACCTCTATTCAGCATGAATTTGATATACTTCTCACTTGGCTCAAAGAATCCCCAACCACCACCAGCACTGCTAACTGCCGGTGTCCAGTCGGTAGGTCCAAAGAATGCACCTAAATAATTCCAGTTATCACCAGACGCTGAATTAAAGTCTGAAAATTGCAATTCTATAATATTCTCACTTGACAATTTACCGGCGGTTTTGAACTCCTTATCAAAATCTCCGTACAAACTAAATTTGCCGGAATTAATGATAGCGCCTGTAGTTGCAGCCACTGCATTGTAATCTTTCAACTCCTGTTCAGCCATTGCTTTAATTGCTAAAGCACCATACTTTGTAATACCACCTTTTAAATCAGTTCTCTGGCTTGGATGCATATCTAATAACTTAGTGGATGCATCATCCATTTCACTTACAATCCATTGCATTATTTCATCTTTTGTCTGCATCTGGAGAGTAGAAGGATCTGTTGATGTTACTTTAAACACACCACCCCATGTTCTTGATAATTGCAATGTGATATGCGCCCTCATTACTTTACACTCAGCAATGTATTGGTCAATTAATGCAGAGCTCACACCACCTTCCCTGAATTTTTCAAGCTGTTCAATTTGTGCTGTAATCTGTAGTACATGCTGAAACATACCATCCCAGTTTGAATTTAACATCCAGAAGTTTGCATCATATACAAACAGGTCTACATCATGATAAGGTGCCTGGTCATAAGGAGCAGATTTACCCCCACCAGAATTCACATCATCTCCACGAACCTGGAGTAATGCTAATTGTTCCCAATAGTAGGATTGAAATTGCACGTAAGCTCCTACCAAAGCTGCTTTTGCTGCTTCGGCGCTCGTATAATCCACATTACCACCTTTGGTTTCCAATTCTTTTGGCGTATCTAACTGTTTTTTACAGTTAGTTAAAAAAAGCGCCATGCCAAGCAGTAAAGGCGCCAATAAATATTTTGTACTTTTCATTTTATTTATTTTTTAAACAACTGTATTAAAATTTAACACTCCAACCAATGGTAAACACGGAAGGGGTAGGGTAAGTTTCCAAATCAACACCATCAAAACCAACTTCCACATTGGTTGACTTACTCTTAGACCATACCAGTGGCCTATCAGCAGTTAAACTGATACGCATATCAGGTAGTTTTTTGAACTTTACCAGATTATATCCCAACTGGATATTTTGAACTCTAAAGAATTTACCGTCTTCTAACCAAAACCTTGAGTTTCTCTGGTTCCATGCTGTTCTGTAACCTTCTGATGATGGATAGCTATTGGTTGTCCCTTCACCATGCCAGCGGTTAATTGCCAACTGGGCATCTATATTTCTTCCAGATGTTCTGAATACCTCAGCACGGTTCCTGTTTAAGATGATGTTTCCACCCTGTCCATAAATGCGTACTGATAAATCAAAGTTTTTATAGTTTAAGCCAACGCTACCGCCGTAATAGTAGGTTGGAGCTGGAGAACCTAAATAAACTCTATCGCTGGCATCAAGTACGCCATCTCCATTCACGTCTCTGAATTTAAAGTAGCCTGGTTTTACAGTTCCTGCTCCAGCGGCATTTGCAGCTACAGCCACAGGGTCTTTGTCAACTTCAGCCTGGTTTTGATAAACGCCTACTATATCCCAACCATAAAACACGTCAAATGGTTGCCCCACTGTTAACCTTTGTTGGAACTCGGCCATTCCCCTGCTTAAGAAAGGTTGTCCAGCTAGATCAGTAACTTCATTATGAATGGTACTAAAGTTACCACTGATGGTATATCCCCAGTCTTTTGCAAAAGTTCCCCTCCAGGTAGCGGTAATTTCTAAACCCTTATTACGCATTGAACCCACATTTTGATAGCTCACTTCGCTACCCACCTGCGGATTTACCGGGATAGCTAAATTTT
>CAZDHQ010000727.1:0-2822 GCA_964505135.1 uncultured Ferruginibacter sp. | reverse complement strand
AACAACAAAAGCAGACCTTTTAAAACTACTGCCGCCAAATTCTTTGCCGCCAAATGTAAATCTTCCTGCTACTATAAAAGCTTCTGGAAGTTTTAATGGAAGTGCTACCCATTTCATAACAGATTTATCAGTGCTCACAGATAATGGACAGGCAAGCATTTCGGGCAGTGCAAATTTGGACGCAAAACAATACAATCTTAAAGGAAGATGGAAAAATGTAGATGTAGGTTACCTCACTAAGCAAGATACACTAGTGGGAAAAGTAACCATGAGTTTTGCTGCAAAGGGCACCGGGTTTGAACCTGCAAAAATGAAAGCAAACGCCAGCATGCAGGTGGATGCAGCAGAAATCATGGGTTACAATTATCAAAACCTGCAGGCAAATGCTATCATCAATAGAGGAGCAACATCACTCAATGCAATCATGAAAGACCGGAATGTTTCTTTTGAACTTTCCGGTGAAGCATTGATTAAAGACAGCACGGCTGAAAATGTAAAACTAACACTCACACTTGACAGTATTTTATTCAAACCGCTTGGTTTTGCAGCAAATGATTTTCGTTTACACGGCATCGTTAATGCAGACATTCCTGTGGCTGATATGAACAATCCGCAGGGAACAGTTTTGTTGAATGACCTGGTATTTAAAAATGATAACCGGTGTTACCAGGCAGACAGCATTGTGATGAAGGCTGCAACCACGGACAGTGGTAAAACTATTTCTCTTATTTCTCCAATGGCCACAGCAAATTTATTCGGCGATTATAATTTAGCCGCTATTGCCAATGGTCCAATGCAGGTAATCAATAAATATTATAATCTGAACATAAAAGACTCTGCCTCATCCAAAGACAAATGGAAACTGGATATGGTAATCATTCCAGACAGTATGTTGTTTGAATTGCTTCCATCGCTTGCAGGAACTGATACCATTAAGGCAACAGTTTTATTCAATGGTGCTGAAGATTCGCTTGGTATGCTGGTTAATGCACCGGTTATTAAAGCAAACGGTCAAACAATTGACAGCCTTACGTTGAGAGCAGGCAATAACGATGACAGATTTTTATACGCATTGACTTTAAATAAAGCTGGATCAAAAAGTTTTATGCTGCAGAAAACAACCATTACCGGTTTTGCAGCCAATAATGAATTAACTGCTGCAGTCAGCATTAAGGATGCAAAAGAAAAAGACAAATACAAGCTTGCATTAAAAGCAAAGCAGGAAAAAAATAGAACAAGAATCAACCTGCTGGATTCTTTAATGCTGGACTACGAAGATTGGAAGGTCGACAACAGCAATTACATTTTATACGATACTGCAGGAATCATCATTCACAATTTTGGTATCAATAAAGAGGGCCAATCTCTATTGGTGAATTCAAAAACAGCAAATACCAATGCGCCTATTGATTTTACTTTAAATAACTTTAGGATAAAGACATTGACCAGTTTTGCAGAACAGAATTCATTGCTTGCAGATGGTAATATTAATGGAACTGCAGAAGTGAGGGATGCAATGAGCAATCCAGTTTTTACAGCAAATCTTAATCTTGATACTATTACCTACAATGCAGATACGCTTGGCAATATCGCCATTAAAGTAAACAACCAAACTGCTAATGCATTTGATGCAGACGTAGCCATCACGGGGAATCAAAACGATATCAGGTTAACAGGAAAATATTTCACCGGCGAAGGTAGAATGGATTTACTGCTGGCTGTAAACAATTTTAATATGGCTGTATTGAAAACCGTTTCTAATGGTGCGGTAACGGATGCAGCAGGCGGTCTCACTGGCAAAGTAATTATTAAGGGAACTACTGAAAAACCAGATATCGATGGTGGTTTAACTTTTGTAAAAGCAGATATTATACCTGCTGCCACAGGAGAAAAATTGCACCTGGATGATGAAAGTATCGTGGTGGTTTCATCGCAGGGCATTCGCTTTAATCAATTTACCATGAAAGACTCCGCTGGTAACAAAGCAATACTGGATGGCAATATTACTACCACAGATTTTACTTCTTACAATTTTAATCTCAGCTTAAAAGCAAAAGACTTCCAGGTATTAAACAGCACTAAAAAACAAAATGCATTGTATTATGGCCGCTTAAATATGGACGCTGATATTTCTGTAAAAGGTGCAATGATGACGCCGGTAGTAAATGCAGATTTAAAGATCAATAAGTCCACTGATGTAACATTGGTGTTGCCGGGTGTAAACCCTGAAATAGAAGACAGGGAAGGCGTAGTTCAATTCTTTGATGCCTATGGTGGCACCGAAAGCGATAGTCTTTTCCTGGTTAACAGGGATTCACTTACCACCACAAAATCATTAGGCGGAATAGAACTCACTGGCACCATCCAATCTGATACTGCAGCAATGATTACATTGGTAACAGATGAAAGAAATGGAGATGCAGTTAAAATAAAAGGTAGGGCATCCTTATCTGGCGGTATTGACAAAAGTGGGAAGATGAGTCTCACCGGCGATTATCAACTGCGAAGCGGCTCTTACCAAATTACTTTGAGTGTTTTAAAAAAACAGTTTACAATACAACAGGGAAGTACCATCACCTGGAATGGTGATCCCTTATCCGCAACATTAGACATTACAGCAAAGTATGTTGCCAATACACAGCCTATTAATTTATTACAAAGTGAAATTACCAGTTTACCCACCAGTGATGTAAACAGGTATAAAGCAAAACTTCCTTTTAATGTTTTACTCAACATGAAAGGAGACTTAATGAAGCCAGTGATCACATTCAATATTGACTTGCCCGAAGATCAAAAATCAAGATGGCCTGAAGTAGAAAACA
>CAZDHQ010000726.1:0-2824 GCA_964505135.1 uncultured Ferruginibacter sp. | reverse complement strand
TGGCAGCAGGTAAGTACACAGTCATGGTTGGCAATTCTTTATTTAGTTACCATGGGTTCGCTGGCAGGTTACAGCGCTTATGTGTGGCTGCTGCAGGTAAGGCCTGCCACACAGGTGAGCACGTATGCCTATGTAAATCCTGTGGTGGCAGTATTGCTGGGTGTATTCTTTGCACATGAGCGTTTGATTTTTTTACAGGTGATTGGCCTGGCCGTTATTTTGGCAAGTGTACTCGTGATCAATATTACTAAACAACGAAAAGAAAGACTGGAAAAACAGAAAGAAGAAGAGATGAAACTTGCAGCAGTGGCTGAGGATAATTAAGCCATTTCATTTTTGTCTAATGAATTAATTAGTAAGTTTTTTTACCTACAGGTATCATCTTTAGTAAAAGATCAGTAACGTATTTTTGAATCAATTCATTTACCATTACAACCTGCTTTTATGTTAACCATTACCAGGCAAAGAATTGCGTCTATTGATTTACTTCGTGGCGCTATCATGATCATTATGGCGCTGGATCATGTAAGAGATTATCTCTATTTCGGCTCTTTTTATTTTGATCCAACTGATTTATCAAAAACCAATGCGCCGCTTTTTTTCACAAGATGGATCACTCATTTTTGTGCGCCGGTGTTTATGCTGCTGGCAGGCACTTCTGCATTTCTTTCCAGCCAGCGCAAGACAAAAAAAGAGTTGGCTGGCTTTCTAATTAAAAGAGGTTTATGGTTGGTTTTTCTTGAAATGGTTATTGTAAACTTTGGCTGGAACTTTAACCTAACGTTCCCGGTTGTACTTTTTATCACCATCTGGGCGCTTGGCATTAGTATGATTGTATTAGCTGGTTTAATCTATTTGCCAAAATGGTTAATATTATTGTTTAGCGTTGTGATGATTGCTGGACATAATTTATTGGATGCAGTTCATGTGAATGGCAATACACTACCGGCATTTGGATGGGCATTGTTACATGAGCAACAATTCTTCACATGGCATGAGCGGCTTTACCTGGTTGGTTATCCATTAATACCGTGGATAGGAGTGATGCCATTAGGTTACCTGATGGGAAGCTGGTATAGTTCCACTTATGATGCTGTAAAAAGAAAAAGAAATTTATTGGTATCAGGATTTTCCGCCATCGTTTTATTCATTGTTTTACGAATGATAAATGCATATGGCGATCCATATCAATGGTCTGTACAGAAGAACCCTTTATTTACATTGCTTTCATTTATCCGTGTAACAAAGTATCCACCTTCCTTACTTTATTTATTGGTTACGTTGGGGCCATCATTGGTATTTCTTGCAATCTCAGAAAACTGGAGAGGAAAGCTATCGAAAATTATTTCTGTGTATGGTAGGGTACCGATGTTTTACTACCTCATTCATATTTATGTGATACACATCATTGCATTAGTGGCTTCTGTTTTTATACCGGGTCAAAATTGGCAAATATGGATCTTGCATGATCCCATTTGGTTTACCCATGGCTTGCAGGGTTATGGTTTTTCTTTTATTGTGATGTACGTTGTTTGGACCGCAGTGGTAGTTGGTATGTATCCTTTGTGTAAGCGATATGATGCTTATAAGCAAAGTCATAAGGAGAAATGGTGGTTGAGTTATTTGTAAGTAAGATTTATTATTGATAAAATAAAAACACCCTGCCATTAGCAGGGTGCTTTAGTATATTGGTTTTTCCGGATGTTATTTCCTGTTTTTCTTTATTTGAAATACCCTTGATAAGTTGAAGCCAAATCTTATCTCAGCTTTGCCCCAGTTGTTAGTGGTTTCATTTAGGAAAGCTCTTTCATTCATACCGGTGGCATTGGAAAAATGTAATTGAAATACGTGCCCTCCCGTTTCAATATCAATTCCTACCGACAATGGATTGTATGTTCCATTTGCTTTAAAACCATTGATAGGTAAGCGGTGGAAGTAATCCCATGTAAAGGCCATACGCCTGGTGAATTTTATTCTTCCGCCAAAGCCAATTGCATATAAATCATTTGGTGTGGTGCTATCCGGTACCAGGTTGGTATGCACCATGGTAGGTGTTACCTGCAGCGTTATGGCATTACTAAATTTTCTGCCGATAATGGTTTGAAAATAATAAGCCAATCTTGATGAAGTATAGTTCTTAATGGTGGTATCTGCCCATGGCGTGGTATTCATCGTCATGCCTGCCACCAATGCAACTGTAAACGGGAAATTAATACCTGTTGATTGACGGATAGGTGCAAATTTTATATAACCATCCAGTTCTTTTTTATAAGTGCTTCTTCCAACACCAAACATGAGATTATGTAAAATGCCAAAGTCAAATCCCATACGCATGCTTGCCTGGTCAAGACCAAAAAAGTTTTTATATCCATTGCTTACTTCGCCAAAGCGATGGAGTATTCTAAAGTCCATCGTACCGGGAGCAAGAAACTCCATTGAGTGTCCATTAATCACTCTTGTGGATTTAAATGCGTTGGTTACTCGTTCCTTTTTGGCTTTTTCTTTTCCGAGCAAAGAAATTAAATCATCTGTTTGCTGTGCTGACACATGCAGTACCAATAAGCAACATGCCATCAGTATGCCTGCAAAATATTTTATCATGATGCGGTTCTTATAATGTTTACTATTGTTTTAATGGCTCCAGGGAGCAGTCTACTTTTATTTGTGCAGCTTTGGCTACCTTGTCCACAACCAGTTCTGGCACTTCGATTTTATAATCTTTAAGTATTACATTAAAGTCTGCAACAGCGCTGATCTTTCCGGCTTTCACGGTTATTTTTCCATCCGCTTCCAGGTCTTTAGTTTCGCCATGCATGGTTAATTT
>CAZDHQ010000725.1:0-2828 GCA_964505135.1 uncultured Ferruginibacter sp. | reverse complement strand
TTATCGAAGTGGTTTTGAGGCTAAGAATGTTGTGGAGCAGGTGGTGTTAAAAGATGAATTTCCCCGTTCCGTTATCCATTGTACTAAGCGATTACACAAGTATTTCGAAAAATTAAAAAATAAAGGAAACGAAGAGGCTTACGATCAAATAGAGTTTATGATTGGAAGACTAAATAATCGTATTAAATATTCCACGGTCGACTCTATTACAAGTGAAGGTCTACATCAATTTTTATTAAATACAAAAGCAAGTCTTTACGAAATTGGAGATTCGCTAAGCAAAAACTATTTTGCTTATTCTTAAGTTTTATAATAACTGCTTACTTAAAAAATTTTATGCCTCGTTTTGTTATTCAACATATCACAAAATACACTTATCCTGAACCGGTAAGAGATAGCGCCAATCAAATAATGCTATATCCAATCAGGAACGAGTATCAATCAGTACAAAACCATTTAATAGTTATAACTGGCGAACCGAATATTGAAACCTACAATGATTATTATGGTAATGAGGTAGGGTATTTTATGAACATAGCCCCTCATACTGAGTTAAAAATAGCGTCAACTATTACAGTAATTACCAAACCAATAACATTGCCTAAGGATGAAGCAACTGCCGCCGTTCAATGGAATCAATTGAATGAAATAAAGTATAGTGTTCCGTTCCTTGATTTTTTAAAACAGGAAACATTTGCAGCATTGCCAGAAGTAAAAGCCCTGGCTGATGCGGGCGCATATCATTGCGTATCTGTATTTATGGCGGCAAAACAACTGAATGAATACGTTTATAACAATTTCAGTTATATTAAAGGTATCACAAGTGTAACCACAACCCTTGATGAAATATGGAAATTAAAAGCTGGCGTTTGCCAGGACTTTGCTCACTTTTTATTGGCCATGCTTCGGCTGTTAGGTATTCCCGCCCGTTACGTAAGCGGCTATGTTTGTCCGCATGATCATAATCTGCGTGGTGAAGGCGCTACGCATGCATGGGTGGAAGCTTATATCCCCTTTTATGGCTGGCTGGGTTTTGATCCTACTAACAATTGTATTGTAAGTGATTTGCATGTACGCCTGGCCATTGGTAGAAATTTTAGTGATGTATCCCCAGTAAGAGGAACTTATAAAGGCACTGCTAAACAAACGCTGGAAGTAGGTGTATCTGTATCACACGAGGATGGTCAAATAACAAATGAGTCTGCATCTGTATTAATACCAAAACTTGTTGCCAGTAAACTGGATGAAGCTGCTGCAGATGATAACTCTTACCGCAGGTATATGCAGATGATTCAACAACAGCAATAGTTTTGAGTATAAATATTTTGATGCACCAGTAACATCTTTGTTCATTGTTTCTTTATACATTTAAAGCTGATACCATTCAGCTATGCCAACCCGTAATTACATCTCTTATATTTTAAATCCATTGGAGTTACTGCGTACAAAGAAAGTACTGCACGTTAATCCCACAGTTGCCCCTGCAAGAAAAGAGCCGGAAGAAATAAAGATTGATGTGTATGATTACGATGGTACATCCATTGAAACCAAACGAGCTACTCAGGTAAAAGAGTGTTTCCTTTATGCAGCATCTCCTAAAGCCACCTGGATAAATGTAGACGGCATCAAAAAAAGTGAAGTTGAAAAAATCTGCGAACATTTTGGTATACATACGCTCCTCGTTGAAGATATATTGAGTATCGGCCAGCGGCCAAAGATGGATGAAATCAACGGCCTGATATTTTGCCTGCTGAATATGCTTTACTTTAATGAGGAGTATGCTTCTGTAGAAACCGAACAGATCAGTATCATTCTGGGTAAAAATTTTGTAATCAGTTTCCAGGAAGATGCATCAAGAGATGTGTTCGACTCATTAAGAGACCGTTTGAAATTCAACAATTCAAAAGTTCGGCAACAGGGTGTTGATTTTCTTTTCTATTCATTGATTGATTTAATTGTAGATAATTATTTTGTGGTGATGGAAAAGCTCGGCGATAAAATTGAAAACCTGGAAGAAGATATCATTCGTTCTCCAAATACCCGAAGCCTTGCTAAGATTAACATGCTTCGTAAAGAAATGATTTTATTAAAAAGAAGCGTGGCCCCTGTAAGAGAATTGGTCAATGGCATTTTAAGAAGTGAAAGTGAATTGATAGAAGAACGAACCGAAAAATATTTTAAAGATGTTTATGATCATATTATTCAGGCAAATGATCTGGCTGAGAACTACCGTGATATGATGATGAACTTACATGATCTTTACCTAAACAACGTAAACCTGAAGATGAACGAAGTGATGAAAGTGATGGCAGTGGTTACCTGTTTGCTTGCGCCAGCTACCGTAATCGGGGGCATTTTTGGGATGAACTTTGAACGCATTCCATTACTGCACAATAAGTGGGGCTTCTTTATATCAGTCGCATTAATGCTGTTTATTCCCCTAATAATGATTAGGATTTTTAAAAAAAGGGGTTGGTTCTAGGCAGATCTTTAGATTTTATGGCTATAAAAAACCACTTTTTTAATTTTTATATATGCAAACGTTTACTGTTTAAAAATTTAATAATTATAGTTGCGTATTTAAAAAAATTATTATACTTTCATCAAAGTTTTCATAGGGTACGGATTAAAAGCGAACTAGGGTTTCTACCCTGGTTCTTTTTTTATAACCAACCGGCCATCGAAATGGCTATTTTTAAGCTATGATGCAAAGGAAAAAATTGGGGGTTGATGTGGTGCTTGATCTGTTAGAAGCCGCTCATGCAGCATACCCTGCTTCTACATTTATCAGCAGCTTACTTTTTCAATACCAGGAGAGAGGTGGTCTT
>CAZDHQ010000724.1:589-2840 GCA_964505135.1 uncultured Ferruginibacter sp. | reverse complement strand
AGGGGATTTAATTTTGTTTACGGGAACGGTAGATAGTATCCGAAGGGTTGGGCACATGGGTATTATTACCGAAAACAGGGATACATTAAAATTCATTCATTCTACCTCAGGAAAAGCTTTTGGCGTAACCATAAGTGTTTTGAACAAAGCCTACCAGCGAAGATTTGTAAAAGTTATCAGGATTTTATGCAATTGATACGTTGTAAGAAGTACAATAAACGAAAGTGGTTTTGCAATCTGCTTTGAGTTGGCTTGTCTTCAACTCAGTTTAATTCAACGTGCCGTTCTTATGCATAACTGTCAACGACGTGTTGGTCTCCGTTACAGTCTTGCATAACCGAGCGTTTCAATATCTTCCCTGTTTTTAGTTAAATGGGTCTTTCCATTTGATAAAATATACAGGTTATCACAAACGTCAACGATATGTTGATACATATGATCAGTGATAAGTAAACCTTTGTATTTTTTTTCTTCCTGTAGTAATTCCTTTACTTTATCTATCTGAATGGGATTTAAATGCGTAAAAGGTTCATCTAAGATCGCAAACAGAGACCTGCTTTTCAGAATCACATAGAGCTCTACTAATCTATTTTCTCCACCCGAAAGATTGCCAACAACCGTTGTATATTTTGAAACAAACTCCGGAAATATTTTACCGAATACTGAATAATCTAACTCAAAATCCCTGAAGACTCTTTTCAGTGAAAGTGATTTTGGAATAAAATTAAACTGCGGGAGATAGCGTAATAAGTTGGGTTGCTTATAGGCCTCAGGATAGGCCACCTGATCAAAACGAACTGACTTTTCGCAAGGAAGACTGCCATAAATTATTTTCATGAGACAAGTCTTTCCTTGCCCGTTTCTACCCAGCAAACCTGTGATCTTTCCGGTCTCACACTTCAAATACACACTGGATAATATTTTTCTCCCGTCAAATGCTAATTCAATACCGTCTGCTTCCAGTGTATGATTCATCTGAATTGATAGATCTGTATGATGAGAAATAGGAATAAGGCAAAGTCAAAACAAAGTGTTGCCGTCCAAAGCATAACTTTCGAAACGCCTAAATTAAAATAATAGTAATACTCTTTGCTTTTATAGCTATTGATGAAATAGTAAGTCAGACCCAGTGTAGTTATCTTAAACCAGAAAAGCACCACTAAAATACTGGTTCCATTTTTCCAAAAGAGGTTCAGACAAGCAACGGTAACAAGTAATGAAAACAACAGGAAACTCCTATAAAAAGTTGCCATAAGGCGTATGGTTCTGGGTAATCGCATTCTAATGAGTACTGATGCTTAAAACTACGTATTTCCCAGCGGATCTTTCTTCACCCTCATTCCCAAACACTCTCTATTCTCGTATATCCCTTCACAATAAAATTGTGTCGCTTTTTACCGTTAGTCGCAAATTCACCCTTTTTGGTGTAGATGGCAATGGCGCCTGCACCACCCGAAAAACTGGACAGCAAGGCCGGTGGACGATATACTTTGATCATCGCAATCTCAGTTGGTGAGATCAGCGTATGCGATGTAGAGTCCATACGGAACTCATCAATATAAATTTCACAGATCTCTCTCCGCCATTTGGCAATTTCCTGTCCGGCTTCATTGGTTTCTATCGTTAGTCCGGGCACTTTGCTTTCGAGATAGCGTAATACACTGATAGAGCGGCCAATCTGGTCAGACTCTATTCCATCAAACACCAGCGCATCATCGCGCTGAAACAATCCTCTAGAATATTGTTCATTGTACTGCTGCACTTTGGATTTGAATTTGGCCGTAACCGTTACTGTGGGCAGTAAACCCGGATCAAGTAATTCTTCCGATGCAAATACATACTGGCTGGTATCTGTTTTTTTAGACAGCAGCATTTTCGGATCGCCTACGGTAATAAAATCTGTTTCGTATAATACCGGTGTAAAGGCAGAATCGAGCGGTGTCTCAATTTTGATGGAGAGATAATTGTTACGTACTTTTTTAGGTGGCGAAAAAATAAAAAAAGCAGAGTCGGCAAACAATGTGCTCTTTAACCGGAAATTACCATCAGGTGCCACACTGGCATTATCAAAATAACTCGCTGATTTGTTTTTAGGGATCATGATGTAGTTGATGCTGGTATCGTTTTTACCATTATCAAGGATCTGTCCCATCACTTTAAAAAAACCACGCTGTACGAGAAAGTTCACGGCATAACGCCCGTCAGGAATTTTATCACTGATGATCAGCGAAGCAGCTACTTCTCCATTGAT
>CAZDHQ010000724.1:0-579 GCA_964505135.1 uncultured Ferruginibacter sp. | reverse complement strand
CTCTATCCATACATTCAGGGTGGCATTCAGTAAACGCAGTGCCGCAAAATCGGGAACCTTGCAGCTAAACTCAAGGGTATCGCCCTTCACAAATGTTTTAGTAGTAAAATTAATCTGTAAAGAATCCGATGCATGGGCCGTGGCTGCCAATAGTATCCAACAGAGGATGAATAGTTTTCTCATAAGAGTTACAATGTTCGTTAAAAACCGTCATATTTTATTTTCACTCATGTATTTTAACAGTTTTGCGGATAGGTCGCCTACTTTTGCAGGATATGCGCATCGCCGTTAACGCAATATTTTTACAAGCCAACCAGCTCGAAGGGTATGGTCATTATGCCCATGAAGTATTCAGCCGTTTGGTGAAACAGCATCCGGAACATGAATTTATCTACCTGTTCGACCGTGCTTTTGATCAAAAGTTTGTTTCTGCTGAAAATATTACCCCGCTGGTGGTATCGCCCAAAGCGCGTCACCCCCTGTCATTCAAATACTGGTACGATATAGCGGCGCCCCTGGCCCTGCGCAATAAAAAAGTGGATGTATGGATACAGGCTTTTGGTTTTGCAAGTCTTACCA
>CAZDHQ010000723.1:0-2841 GCA_964505135.1 uncultured Ferruginibacter sp. | reverse complement strand
CATAAATCATGGAATCTCCAGCCGGGGCACCAGAGTCTAAAACAATATCTGCGAAGTCGCCCAGTTTTTTTCCATCTGCTCTTTTGCTGCTGCTTTTGGCTGAGTGTTCCTTGGTTATTAAAGCAACCGTCTTAATTTTTTTCTGTTGGAATAATTCAGCCATTTCCACCGGCACTATATTAGTACCACTGGAAGAAATTACCAATGCACAGTCTTTATCACTCAAATCAAAATTTCTTAGAATCCTTTCTGCAAGGCCTGGAACATTTTCTAAAAACATGGCTTGTCTTTGTCCATTGGCACCTATCACCAGGTTGTGAAAGGATAATGACAATTCCACAATAGGATTAAAGCCTGGGAAAGAGCCATAGCGTGGCCACATTTCTTCCACCATAATGCGGCTGTGGCCGCTGCCAAATACGTGCACTACTCTTCCGGCTAAAATACTTTCTGCAAACCATTTAGCTACTGTTTGAATTTGCTCCTTTTGTGCACGTACTGTTTCAATAATTGCAGCACATTTATCTAAATATTCATCTGTAAGACTCTTTTTACCTTTCATCATTGTATATTGAAAATTGTATTTACTAACGGCGAACTATAGCCGCTTTTACTATTAATTGACTATTGTTTACTCTTTGTCCATCGCAAAGCATGCAGCGCCAATAGCACCTGCCAGATCTCCATGCGTAGCTTTTACAATGGGAGTAGTGCTGCCGGTTGGCTGCCATTCATATTGTTTCATAAACTGCTGCAGTGGCACAAACAGTGCATCACCCGCAGCAGCAATACCACCACCTAACACGATCACTTCAGGTGAAAGCATATTAGCAATGGATGCAAGTGAAATACCGAGCTGCTTAACTGATTTCAACCAGACTGTTTTAGCAAATTCATCTCCTGCTTTATATGCAGTAAGCAATGCTTCTGTAGATGTAAACTTGCCAGCAGTTCTTTTTTGAATGGTGCAATTGCCAATGCAATCTTCCAGGCTACCCGGCATACCTGTAATATCAATTTCACCTTCATCGTTTACTACCATGTGTCCAAAATGCCCGGCTTTGTTCATGGCTCCCTGGTAGGGTTTGCCATCAATTAATATGGCACCGCCCACACCGGTTCCCAATGTGAGCATAGCAACATTCCTTTTATTTGCAGCGGCGCCAAATTTTACTTCGGCCATCAATGCAGAAACCGTATCATTCAAAACATACACCGGTTTACTAATGTATTCTGACCAATTGAAATTTTCCAGCCCTTTCATACGGCCAGGCATACACGAAATATAACGATTACTTGCATCAGGTAAGCCGGGGGCAGAAATACCAATCTTAACTCTGTCGTCTTTTAAAACGGACGAAAATACTTTTACAGCATCCGCAACAACTATTTGCCATTCACCATCCTTTCCATCATTGGTGTTCTGGTAGTTCTCATGTAAAACTTTCCCCGTTTCATCAATTACAACAGACTTTATACGTGTTCCCCCCACATCAATACCGATAGCAGTTTTATTCATTTGTGCTTAATTGTGTTTTTTAATATTGACCTTCACTTAGTTCCCATCCACCATCCACAGCAACTACCTGGCCCGTGGTGAATGTTGAATAATCACTCATAAAATACAGCGCCAGTCCATCCAGGTCCTGCGGCTGGCCAATGCGGCCTCCATCCAATGGCTGCTTTGTTTTAATAAAAGATTGAATGGTATCATCTTTTGCTGCCCGCTGTGCCATGGGTGTTTCTACCAATGCCGGTGCAATCACATTGATGCGAATATTGCTTTGTGCATAGTATGCAGCAATCGATTTGGTAAACCCAATGATGGCTGATTTGGCTGCCGCATAAGCATGCGTAACAAAATATTTTGGCGACGGTGAGTAACCCAATACCGAGCCCATGTTTAAAATACTTCCACTCTTTTTTAACTCCAGTAATTTTTTTACTGCAGCCTGGTTGGATAACATCAAGGAAGTAAGATTTAGTTCCAGTGTTTTATTCCAGCCTTCCAATGTGAGCTCATGCAACGGACCATCACCCATTTTTCTGCCGCTGCCGCCTGCTACATGATAGAGCCCATCAAAAGAACCGAATCTGGAAATGCAGGTATTGATGGCTGTTAGTGCAGTTGATTCTTCGATAGCATTACCGCTTAAAGCAACAGCATTACTTCCTAATGTGGTTTGTGCAGCGTGTACACTCTCTTCATTTCTGCCCACTACTACTACCTTAGCGCCTGCAGCAATAAATGCCTGTGCGGCAGAAAGCCCAAGGCCTGTGGTGCCTCCGACGATGACGATCTTTTTATTTTCAAGCATGAGCTGCATGGTAAAACCTTTTTATTAATTCATTTTCATTTGAGTACTATATAAAGGTTAACAACCTTGGATAGACTCTTTTGTGTGAATAGCTTTTCTTTACAGATAAACTTTTTTATTTATTGACTTCAATAAAGGTTGTCAACCTTT
Source organism: uncultured Ferruginibacter sp. (assembly GCA_964505135.1). Taxonomy (GTDB): domain Bacteria; phylum Bacteroidota; class Bacteroidia; order Chitinophagales; family Chitinophagaceae; genus Ferruginibacter. The sequence continues at coordinate 373 of CAZDHQ010000723.1, read as the reverse complement.
GGCAAGATTTAACATTACAGGTTTATCCTTCTTCCTTCCTTTGCTGACTTTTTAGCAGCATCTAAAATTTTAACCACAATTAAATTATGATGCAATGACATCATCTTGTTATTATCCGGCGCCCCGTTTTTTATTACATCTGTTAGATAAGCGATTTCATCTTTGTACTGTGGTGTTGAAATAGGCTGATCTTTTTCCTTGCCATTACTTTTTATTTCAACAGCAGGACCGTTTTTTGCTACATCAAATTCTGATGCATGCAGGTAACCTTTTTTGCCATAGACTTCCACATCCATAATGGTGTAAGGCCAGCCCCAGGATGCTTCAATGACACCGGTGGCATTTTTATATTCGAGCACAATCGTTGCTTCAT
>CAZDHQ010000722.1:0-2845 GCA_964505135.1 uncultured Ferruginibacter sp. | reverse complement strand
GTCTTTTTGAATTGGCGCCGGTAATGATCAGTCCCTGCGCTTCATTAAAAATGCTGAGGTTTCCCTGCCGGTCGAGAAAATAAGTGTTATTAATTGCCTGCGTACCCATCAGGCCCGAATAAGCGACCACCCAATGATTATTTTTTCGTATGCCCGCATCAACGCTCATCTTATGATGATAAGATTTCATATCCTGCGGGATGGGTTGTAACGGCCCTTCATGATAATACAGGGCATCCTGTGCAATGCGTCCTGTTAATTCAGGTACCATATCTTCTGATTTCAAAAGCCCGGCAATAAATAGTGCATACCTGCGTCCATCGGGGAATTGGGTGAAAGCAAAATTTCCCCAGGGATTAACCTCCCAAAAACGATTGCGATCATTGATCACTTCCACAGGCCTGCCATCAGGATAAGTATAGTATTTATGAAAATCGGTTGCCTTTCTTAAGGCCGCCTGCACGGCGTGGTCCTTACTATGTTCCCAATATAAAGCAACAGCGCTTAAGGTAAGATAATTATACCCGGTGGTGGGCAGCAGGTGATTATGTTCGCCCCAAAAACCATCAGGCGATATTTCTTTTACGGCAAAGCGATGCAAAATTTCTGATCCAATCTTCTCCCACGATTTTATACTAAATATTTTTGAAGCAAGGTATAGCATTGAAGCATCAATAGCACGATGGTTGGGCGATGTATTTAGAAAAGGAACATCATACCATGCTGTATTTTGTAATGACACACAGTATTCTTCCATTGGCTTTACAATCTTTAATATTTCCCGTTTCCAACGTTCTCTTCTTTCTTTGCTCAAATCATTTTGAAGTAAACGATATGCTTCGAGCCACATGTAAGTATCCCAGTCTGCCCCGAACCTGGATTCAAAAACCCCCTGCTCATTTTCCTTCGCCATCAAATCGCCAATACGAATTGAGAATTCCAGCATTTTCTTATCATGATAAAACTTGTTGGCAGGATGTTTTTTAGCATACAAAACGGAGGAAGCCATAATGGTGTAAGGGAACCAGCGCCAGCCGTCCGATTCCAATTGATCCAACGTTGGGTTAGGGAAAGCATTCATTTTTTCTTCGGCCATCCGGCAGCCTTTTTCCATGAGCCAGAAATACCTGTCTGGAAGTTGTAGCGGCCCTTCATCAACCTGATTAACTGAAATAGCAGCCCTGCTTTTTATAGTTTGTGCTGTTGATTCCCGATGAATTAAAATCAATAACAAACCACTTAATAAAATAGCTTTTGACATTAGAAATAATTTGTCATGCCGGTTACCAAATAAAGACTATATAAATATCAGCAGGTACTTCTCGTTACAGAAAATATATTACTGCTCAATAATAATTTTATGCTCTGCCCCGGTAACACCTGCCAGGTTAACCGTTCTGAAAATCACCTCATTTTTACCTTTTTTCAGTGATACCTCCACAGAATCTGACACATCTTTCCAGCCCCCCTCAGGTGTTTCTTTCATCTGGTAAGATTTAAAAAATGGAGTTATAGAATTGAGTTTGATTGTTGCTTTTACTACATCTATCTCTACTTTTGAAGTAATGGTATTTGGTGTCCAGTATATTTCATTGCGGTCTTTAACCAGAATAAGATATTTGGTCCCATACGCCCAATGAGGTTTTCCATCTACCCTTATCCATTTATGTGTTTTAAAATAATCATCTTCATACATCACCATATAGCTAATGTCGTTATCCCAATTACTATAAATATCCTGTTGCTTAAACCAGGCAATCCATCTGAAAACTCTCGTAAATATCTCCGTTGTCCGCTGATGTTTATCCTGGGAAACAGTAACGGGTTTTCGTTCCGGCCCATATATCATCTCCACATCTGCCGCTTTATTTTTTAGATACTCGTCCCTGATTTCTAATGCCGAAAGGGGTATTCCATCTTTTTCAAAATGCAGGTTAAACATGGCATCAGAGAAAAACCATTTATGATAGGTGTTGCTCCATACCTCATCAGTGCCGTGATGGGCTATCTGGCCGGGTAGATTATTTTCTCCTTCATCTGCATTAATAACCCTTGCCGGATACCCGCATGCATTCATTATTTCTGTATGCACAATCATAAAGTACGCACAGTGAAAAGAATTTCCTTTCAACGCATCATCTAATATACTTTCTGCAGAATTATCTTCCGACTTAAGCACAATACCATTAGGCGTAAGCGGTATGGTTTTATATATCCAGTTTCGCAATAATAATATTCTTTTAAACTCATCTGTTTCGCCATGAAAAATGGTATCTAACTGATACTTCTCCCTCAAATGCTGAAACATAGGATAAGATGAATCCTTGTAATTGATAAAAATTTTATTGGCGTAAAATACCGGGTTTTCAACAGCAACCTCCTGAAACGGTCTGTTAGTACTACAACCGATGACTAACAAGATTGTGCATGATATTAAAATGTCCTTCTTCATATTTATTTTTATTTTTTAAAAAATCAGGCTCCTTTCTTACGGGCTTTCGTACAGGTTAAAATATTTATTGCTTTATTGGCCCAATGTATTTTTTTGCCATTACCACATTGGCAAATTTTAAATAGCTGCTTGGCGCTGCAGGATTTTCATGGAAATATTCCAACCATATCCAGTTAATATTCAGGTTGGGGTCTGTTCTCCAGCGGAAACCCTGGAAAGCAGGGTCTGCAGGGTTATTGTACCATTTATCTTTATCCCAATGTCCGTTAGGAAAACCGGGCCCCCAGTGACCAACCTTTACGCCATTCACCCATACTGCCAGCTCTCCGTTATATTCTGTAACAGGATTATTTAATTTAAGCATTACTTCCACACACATCCATTGGTCGTAAG
>CAZDHQ010000721.1:0-2846 GCA_964505135.1 uncultured Ferruginibacter sp. | reverse complement strand
TATGCCAACCAGTTTTTTAATCAATTGCAGGATAAGGCCATAGAAGTATTGAAACAGCAGGGGGCTACGGTGGTAGAGATCAGCTATGTGGATAAAGTAAATGAAAACGGGCAGGCAGAGTTTGATGTACTAAAATTTGAATTCAAATACGGGCTCAATAAATATTTATCCACTGCTAACAGCAAAGTCAAGTCGCTGGCAGATGTAATTGCATTTAACAAGGCCAATGAAGACAAGGCAATGCCCACCTTTAAACAGGAAACACTGGAAGCAAGTGAAAAGATGGCTGGCCTTGATAGTAAGGAATATATTGCTGCATTGGAGAAAAGTAATAAAGGCACCCGTAAGATATTAGACGCTGTGATGACAGAGAATAAACTGGATGCAATAGCCGGTTTAACCATGGGGCCGGCCTGTGCTATTGATACTATTTATGGAGATCGCTGGGGAGAAGTAAGTTTAACAGCACCGGCAGCCATGGCGGGCTATCCACATGTAAGTGTACCATGCGGATTCGTGTATGATTTACCAGTTGGTCTTTCATTTTTTAGCGGAGCTTATAAGGAACCCGAGATTATTGCGTTGGGTTTTGCATTTGAACAAGCTACCAAACACAGGCGTGTACCGGCTTTTAAAGCATCGTTTACACAGCAGATGTAGATTTTAAAATTGGATTGGTATAATGCGCCCTCTAATGGGCGTATTATATCAAAAATTCACTACTTTAGAAACTCTAAAACAATCAACAAATGTCAAGTAATTTTTACCCGCCTTCTCCACAGAATGTTCCTCTTAGTGTTACAGAACCTGGCGCCTCCTATGTTAAAAAAGTGAAGGCTGTGATGTTTACCGTCGTTCTTTTTTTTGTTGTTTATATTTTGATGATTGCGCTTTCAATTGCCTTATCAATACTATGTGTATACCTTGGAATAGGGGTTATGTCAATTTCAGGTCACTGGCTTGGGTTGCTTGCAGGCCTTGGAATTATTAGTATTGGTATCATGATTTTTTTCTTTCTGGTGAAATTTATTTTCTCTGTCAAAAAATTTGATGAATCAAAAACTATTACTGTTACTGAGCAGGAACAACCAGTACTTTTTTCTTTTATAAAACAACTAACAAGGGACACACAAACAGCATTTCCGAAAAAGATTGTATTATCTGCAGATGTAAATGCCTGTGTTTATTATAATGATAGTTTTTGGAGTATGTTTTTTCCTGTGCGTAAAAACCTGCAGATTGGGTTAGGCCTTGTAAATTCTCTAACTGTAAGCGAATTTAAAGCGGTAATGGCTCATGAATTTGGGCACTTTTCACAAAAAAGTATGAAGCTGGGAAGCTTTGTTTACAATGTAAATAAAGTGATTTATAATATGCTGTACGATAATAAGGCATATGGTAAATTTTTGTCTGGTTTTGGTAGTATGCATGCGGTGATATATATGTTTGTTTGGATAACGGTGCAAATTGTAAATGGCATCCAGCATATACTGCAGGCAATGTATTCTCTTATTAATAAATCCTACATGGGTTTGTCAAGGGAAATGGAATTTCATGCAGATGCAGTTGCGGCAAGTGTTAGTGGAAGTAACAATTGCATTAGTTCTTTTAAAAAGATAGAAATCAGTGATGTATGTCTTAATAGTGTTTTTAAAAAGGCTGATAGTTTTTTAAAGCAGAATAAGATTTTAGCAAATTTATATACGGGGCATAATGTTGTTATGCGCCAATATGCAAAGGATTACGATTTGCCGTTGGTGAATAATGCGCCACTTGCTACGGATGAATTTTTAAGGCAGTTCCAGTTAAGCAAAATTAATATTGAAAACCAGTGGGCATCTCACCCTTCCATGAAGGATAGAATACTTAGGCTAAATGAAACAAGTATTTATGCAAACCCTGATAACCGCCCAGCGTGGATTCTTTTTAATAAAGCAGATGAACTACAGGAAAAATTAACCTCGGTAGTATACAATCATTTATCTGCCGATCAAAAATCCGGAGGTTTTATAGATGAAAAAATTTTTGAAGAGAATTACATAAAAGAGACCGAGGATTACAGTTTGCCTACAAGCTATAATGGTTACTACGATAACAGGCAAATAGAAGAATTTGACATCGAAAGTATAGCAGGAAAGAAACTCAATTATTCAATAACCTGGCAAACGTTTAACCAGTTGTTTAGTAATGAAAATGTCGCCTTGATTAATTCGCTTCAGGCACTCCAGAGCGATGCAGGTATTGTAGAAGCCATAGAAAATAAACGAATTGATGTTAACAGTTTTGATTTTGATGGTGAGAAATACAAACGGGAAGAAGCAGGCCAGGTAGTTGAAAATATTAATAAGCTAATTGAAGAAGGAAAGACAAAAATTCAGCAGAATGAAGAACAGAGTTTCTTATTTTTTTACTCAGTAGCAAAGTCAATTGGCCAGAAGGAGGCGGATGAGCTTAAAAATAAATTCAGCAAGCATTTTATAAACCGTAAAAATGCTACCACCTTAATTGAATTATTCAACAAAGTACAAGAGTTGTTATCGCCACTATTTCAAGGACAAACAGTTTCCATAGAAGCTGCACAGGTGATGGCGGGTTCTTTAAAAGAGCAAACGAAAACACTTAAACTCTATTTAAAACAAATGCTGGAGGTTGAAATATTTGATAGTACCAAACAGGAAGAAATAAAACAATTTATTGGCGCTAATTATGAATACTTCTTTAATCAATCCTTCTTTGACGAAGAGCTAAAAAGTCTGCATAAAACCGTGATGAACGCAGCAGAAACCGCTGTGAATTTCCAGTTTCTGCAGTTTAAAAAAATATTGGATTACCAGCTAAGTTTACTG
>CAZDHQ010000720.1:0-2856 GCA_964505135.1 uncultured Ferruginibacter sp. | reverse complement strand
GATGCCTTAACACAGGCTTGGCCATTTCTTTAATATCATCCGGTGTAACAAAATCCCTTCCCCTGATAGCGGCTGTTGCTTTGGCTGCTCTAAGCAATGCAAGTGATGCTCTTGGTGATGCGCCCAGGTACAATGCTGCATTGTTACGTGTTTCAAAAATGATACGTGCAATAAATTCAATCAGCTTTGGCTCTACAATTATTTGCTGCACTAATTCTCTAAAGTGTTTGATATCACCTGCTGTTAATATTTTTTCTGTAGTGTTTACCAGTTCTGCCTGTGTTCTTCCATGCTGTCCATTTAATATTGCAATCTCTTCATTCAGGCTTGGATATTGCACATCTATCTTAAAGATAAAACGATCCAACTGTGCCTCAGGTAAACGATACGTTCCTTCCTGCTCAATTGGATTTTGTGTTGCTAAAATGATAAAGGGAAACCCCATTTCATGTGTAATGCCATCCACCGTTACCTGCCTTTCTTCCATTACTTCAAACAAAGCCGCCTGGGTTTTAGCCGGGGCCCTGTTGATCTCATCTATCAGTACTATATTGCTGAATACAGGCCCATGCTTGAATCTAAATTCACCTTCTTTTGAATTATATACAGATGTACCTACCACATCACTCGGCATAAGATCTGGCGTAAACTGTATCCTTGAAAAATCAACATCAATTACTTTGGCTACCAGTTTAGCAGTTAGTGTTTTTGCAACACCCGGCACACCTTCTATCAGCAAATGCCCATCGCAAAGCAAACCAGTTAATATCAGGTCTACCATCTGGTGCTGTCCTGCAATTACTTTGGCCAATTCTGACCTTATTTTATAAATGCCCTGGTGCAATGGAGCAAGATCAAGCCGCTGCTGAAATAGATTTTCTTCCATCATGTTTTATGTTTAAAAAAGTTTTGTATTTGCTGGTTCAATGTTAGTAAATCATGATCGCTTATCTGCACCGATTGCTGTATCCAACTGATGCTGCCAAAGAGTTTTGCCACATCTTCTTTAGGCACATTCGCTTTTCGGCTAAGCGTATCTGTGAATGCCTCATCCAACTGGTTTGAATGTAAAAAATATTGATTACGCACCTGCTCAAAAAAGAAAGTGATCATCTTGTCTGCAATATTCTTATTGTCTTTTTTCTGCAGGTAAAGTCTGCTTACTGTTTCTGTAAATGCCACAGAAGTATTGGTATTTGGCTGCAATGGTTTAATAATCCGCTGGCGACGTTTACTGTCAAATAAAATAAACAACAGCAGCAAAGCAATTACCAAACTCAATGCCCAGGCCATGGCAGGATATTGCCAAAGCACCGCCAGGCCACTTTTAGTTTCTTTATCTGAAGGGGGATAATTTCTTTTATTGTAATAATCATCCCAATATACATGCTCAGGTACGGCTGGCACAAATGAAAAAGCCTGCTGCAGGTACTGGTAGTTTTTATGCTGTAATAAAAAATAGTTGCTAAATGCCCTTGGCTCACAATGAATATAAAATCTTCCACGGCCATAAAAAACTACTATAAAATTGGGTGAACCTTTTTTATTAGTGCCTAAAATTTTAGCCTTTTCTTCTGGATATTTACTGAAGATATTACCAAAAGGTAAATAGTAGTAAGCATAATTGTTACTGTCATTGAATATGGCGGGCTGCAGTTTAAGTGATGTATAATCAAGCGAAAATAAAAAATGAGGGCTATTATCCTCATCCCCCTGCTCCAAACCAAGTTCCTTTAAAAAGGCGGAATCAATATTTTGTGATGCAATAAAAGCGGTATTACCATTGCTTACAAAAGTGAACAATGTATTCATCTCATCTTTGGTAACAAAAAAATTACGGCTTACGTCAATATAGAGAGATGAACTGTCTTCATAATGAGTAGCAAGTGATTTTACCAGGTCGGTTCTTCTTACCTGTATATCGTTTCGATAAAAATAATAGTTCATCTGCCGGTACATTACCTGCGTACCAAATGGAGCAGACTCTTTATAACTGTAGCTTTCCGTTAAAGATGGCAGCTCTTCTTTACCACCGCAGGAAACCAGCAGTAATATTACCCATGTTACACAACCATATAATATACTTTGCTTCAACACTATCTTACTTCGTTATTAAATGATTTAAACTGTTGGTTCAATTTTGAGTAGGCAGCACTGTCTATAGCAAACTCACCATACCATATATATTCGTAATTAAGTGTGAGTGCACTAAATTGATGTGCATACGATTTACCTGCCAGCTCGTACACATATTGGGCATTTGTTTTATCAGCGGTAAGCGTAACCACGCCTGCATCAGCCAATTTATGAAGGCTTTGCAGATAGAGGTACCTGGTAGCAAGCCTGTAGTTGCCGCCCGCAGCTGATTCTGCAGCTTTTCTTTCAAATTCCTGTGAGGTGACTGGCTCTTTCTCTTCCTCTGTCTTTACCTCCACATTGGTACGTGTAGTATTTCGCTGAAAGAATCCTTGTGTCATAAACAATTTTGCAATGATAAAGATCACAAAGAAGATGGCCAGTCCCCAGAAAATAACATGCGTAATGGTTGATGAAAGGATAGAAGCCAGCCATGAGGGTGAATCAGAAGGAGGCTTGGCGGACTGCTGTTTTTCCTGCTGCTCCTTCTGTAATGCTTTCAGCAGGCTATCCATAGAACCTGCATAAGTATACGGCTTTTGATTTTTTAATGCAAGTATAGAATCATAAGAAAGCAACAGTTCATTATTTACCAAATTGGTATCAAGCACGTACACTCTTTTTTCTTTGTAATCATCCTGTGCTTCTGAGCCCATGTCGTCTTCCTGCGTAACCGTATGTTGCTCTGAAATTACCGTATCTACAGCATCCGGAGGATTT
>CAZDHQ010000719.1:0-2857 GCA_964505135.1 uncultured Ferruginibacter sp. | reverse complement strand
TGTATTACATCGTATTTTTTTTTTATCTTCTTATCATGGGTGGTTACTTCACTGGTTTCAAAACAGCCACCACGATCAATGCTCACGTCCACAATTACCGCACCGGGCCGCATATTACTCACCATTTCCTCTGTTACCACAATAGGTGTTCTGCCGCCATTACTGCTTAATGCACCCACAGCCACATCACATGTTTTTATTTGCTTTGCAAGTATTTTAGGCTCTAATACGGAAGTCCACAAGCGGCCGCCAATATTATTCTGCAAACGCTTCAACCGGTAAATACTATTATCAAAAATCTTTACACTGGCTCCCATTGCCAATGCTGTTCTTGCTGCATATTCACCCACAATACCGGCACCAATGATGATTACTTTTGTTGGCGGAATGCCACTGATACCACCCACCAGCACGCCTTTACCATTGTTAGCATTACTTAGGTATTGTCCCGCAATCAGCATCACTGCACTGCCAGCAATTTCACTCATGCTTCTTACAATGGGATTGTGTCCGCTATCATCTTTTAAATTTTCAAAACTGAGTGCAGTAATTTTTTTCTCCATCATCTTTTGCAAAATCGAACGCTTCATCACAGATAAATGTATTGGAGAAATGATGTATTGACCGGGCTTCAGCAGTTCACATTCTTCCTCACTTACCGGCGCACTTTTTACCAGTATATCACATTCAAAAACTTCTTTCCGGTCAAAGGCAATTTTAGCACCTGCATCACTGTAATCCTTATCGGTATAACTGGCTCCTGTGCCAGAACCCGTTTCCATCACTACCCGATGGCCATTGGCCACCATCACACCCACTGCTTCTGGTGTTAATGCAATACGGTTTTCATTAAACGATGTTTCTTTAGGTATGCCTATAAAGAGTTCCGTACTTTTTGGCTTTACATCAAGTGTTTCCTCCAGGGTTTCGTATGAAAAAGATGTTGAAACAATTGGCTTTGGTGTCAGCATAAAATTTGAATGCGTAATTTTTATTCAGCGGAATACAATTTACAAATTAATCGTGAGCTTTCGGGTATCATTATTTAGTGTTGAAATAGATACATGAACTGTATCTGCAGGTAACAATGCAGCGGCCTTCTCCGGCCATTCAATAAAACAGTAATTACCCGAATAAATACAATCTTCCACGCCTACCTGCAGGGCTTCTTCTTCATCCTTCAATCTGTAAAGATCAATATGATAAACGAGAGCAGAGGGAATTTGATATTGGTTGATGATAGAAAAGGTAGGGCTACCAACGGCATCTTTAGTTCCCAATGCTTCACACAGGGCATGGATAAAAGTGGTTTTGCCTGATCCCATCTCAGCATGAAATGCAATCACTTTTTTATTGCCAATAAGGTTCAAGAAATGCTGCGCCGTTTTATTGATTTCAGCCAGCGAAAAAATTAAATCCATGTTGCAAAGATATTTTCCAGCATTAGCAATTCAATCACATAAGCTGTGATAATTTTGCAATATGGAAAAAGTAGAATGGAAAGTAGAAGGAATGAACTGCACCAACTGTGCATTAACCATCAGCAAATACCTGGATCAGCAGGGTGCAAAAGATGTAAAAGTAAATTTCATCGGAGGTGATGTAAGTTTTGAAACGATAGAAACAGCTGATAAAAGCAAATTAGCGAAAGGCATTGCGGACCTGGGTTATAAAGTGGTGGATGAAACGCTGCCAAAATCAAAAGATCAATCAGTAAAAAAATTTTCTTTTAAGAATCACCTGCAGCGTTTTCTTTTTTGTTTGCCATTTACACTGGTATTAATGCTGCACATGCTTCCCTGGCATATTCATTTCCTGATGAATCCATGGATACAGTTGGCCATTTGCTTACCTGTATACATTATTGGCATGAATTATTTTGGTGTAAGTGCTGTTAAAAGTATTCGCAGTGGTATTCCCAACATGAATGTATTGATTGCAGTGGGTGCTACAGCGGCGTTTGTGTACAGCCTAGTCGGTACACTCATGATGAACATGGATTATATTTTTTATGAAACGGCTGCTACTATCATCACATTGGTGTTCTTAGGAGAATGGATAGAACACAAGTCTGTGATGACGACACAAAAAGAACTGAATAAACTATCAAAGCAACAGGTAATTATGGCTAACATGATTGCATTTGATGGTGAACACAAGGAAAATGTCTTCCCGGTGGAAAGTAGCCAGCTTAGAAGCGGTGATTTGGTTTTAATAAAGACTGGTGAACAGGTACCTGCTGATTGTAAAGTACTATGGGGTGAAGCTTATGTAAATGAAGCACTACTAACAGGAGAGGCTACGCCAGTTTTTAAACAAAAAAAAGATGCCATCACCGGCGGCAGTTTGATTACCGAGGGCACAGTAAAAGCACAGGTGATAGCCGCAGGAAAAGATACGGTGCTCAGCAATATTGTAAACCTGGTAAAACAGGCCCAGTCTGAAAAGCCACCTGTACAGCAATTAGCCGACAAGATTAGTGCGGTATTTGTTCCGCTTGTAATAAGTATTTCTGCATTGACCTTTTTGGTTAATTATTTTGGTCTGCATGTTTCAGCAACCAATTCATTGATGAGGAGTATTGCTGTGCTGGTGATCAGTTGCCCCTGTGCTATGGGTCTTGCCACACCGGCTGCTATTGCGGTTGGTCTTGGCAGGGCAGCAAGAAATGGTATTCTTTTTAGAAATGCCAAAAGCCTGGAACTGTTTAAAGATATCCGCACAGTGGTTTTTGATAAAACAGGTACACTTACCAAAGGCAATTTTACCATCACTGCCTTTTACAGCGAAATAGATGAAACTGAATTTAAACAGGTGGTTTATTCACTGGAAAAATATTCCAATCATCCCATTGCTA
>CAZDHQ010000718.1:0-2859 GCA_964505135.1 uncultured Ferruginibacter sp. | reverse complement strand
CATTCTTGGTCTTGGTATATTAGTGCTGTGCGCCATTCCATTGTTGAATCCATTAAAAAATATAAAAGCAGGAAAATTTTGGAACATACTGCTCACCCTCTTATTTGTGATCTGTTTTGTTTTTTATACCGTAGACTATTTTCACTACGATTGGTTACGGCAACGGTTAAACGCTTCTGTATTTAGTTATTTCCAGGCAGAGGATGCCAATATTTCTTTTAATGTGGGTCTGGAGGCTTATCCCGTTTTCAGGATATTGTCTTTGCTGGCGCTATCTATTGTGCTGGGCATATTTATCTTTCGCCGCATTACACTTAATTACCAAACCAGGCATGTAATTGATCACCGTAGTAAAATTAGCTGGTATATCTTTTTCTTTTTATTACTTGGGTTTGGTGTGTTTGGAAAAATGGGACAATTTAATTTAAGATGGAGTGATGCATTTACACTGTCTGATAATTTCAAGGCCAATATGGCGTTGAATCCTTTCCAAAGTTTTTTTAGTACGCTCCGCTATACAGATACCAAACCTGATATAGAAAAAGTAAGAAGCTATTATCCTGTAATGGCTGATTACTTAAATGTGAAAGATAAAGACAGCACCCGACTTAATTATGAAAGAAGTTACAGCTTTGCTCCTACTACTGGTAAAAAACCAAATGTAATACTGGTAATCTGCGAAAGCTTCTGCATGTTTAGAAGCAGTATGGCAAACAACCCATACAATCCTACGCCTTACTTTAATGAGCTCTGCAAACAGGGCATTTTTTTCAATCGCTGCTTTACTCCATCTTTTCCCACTGCACGTGGCGTATGGGCTACCATCACGGGTATACCGGATGTATTAGGCGATAATAACCGCACTGCCAGCCGTAATCCAGAAGTGGTGAACCAGCAGGTTATTTTAAATGACTTGAAAGGTTACAAGAAATTTTATTTTTTAGGTGGTGATCCAACATGGGCGAACATCAAAGGTTTGTTGATGAATAATATTGACAGCCTTCATCTATATAGCCAGGGCGACTTTAAAGCCCAGAAATTAAATGTGTGGGGCATTGATGATAAAAATTTATTGCTCGAGTCAAGCCAGATTTTAGCAGAACAAACAGAACCATTTTTTGCAGTAATTCAAACGGCGGATAACCACCGGCCTTACACCATTCCCGAAGAAGACCTGAAGCATTTTAAAAAAGTAGATTATCCAAAAGACAGTGTAATCAAGAATGGATTTGAAGATATTGACCAGTTGAATGCATTCCGCTATACCGATTTCTGTTTTGAGCAGTTTATGGAGAATGCAAAGAAGTTGCCATATTTTGACAATACCATTTTTGTTTTTGTAGGCGATCATGGTTTGCCTGGTGATGCCAGCCGGATGTATCCCAAGAGCTGGACAGAACAATCCCTCGTAAGAGAACATGTGCCATTGCTGTTTTATGCTCCCAAGTTATTACAACCAAAATGGGTGAATAGTGTTTGCACACAAACAGATATCCTGCCTTCTCTTGCTACTTTGTTGCAGGTGCCTTATCATAACAACAGCATGGGCCAAAGTTTATTCGACTCTACTATTAATTATCCCAAAGGTGTTTTTATTGTAGACCATGAAGCAAGAACCGTGGGCATTGTAACAGATGATTTTTATTACCAAAGAAATACCAAGAGTGGCAAACAAACTTTTGTGTCTGTAACCAACAGCAGCCCTGTACCGCTAACACCGCATACAGATAGTGTAAAGAATGAACTGGCAAATTTGACGGAAGCTTATTATGAAACAGCGAGGTATTTGTTGTTTAATAATAAGCGGAAGTAGGTATCTTTCTCCAGGAAGCCAACTATTCTTAATAACACGAAGGCATTAACAATGCTGATTCAGAAAATAAAAGTGTAAAAAAAACGTACGTTATCTCACCAAACTTTTGAGCTCCCTAACATCATATTGGCTTCACCAAGTGAAATATGCAGCTCAGATATCAGGATTTTAAGAGTCATTATCTGAAAGCATCCGTATTCCTTTAAAGCTAGAATAGCCTTTGATATATTATCAGGATTACCATTATAATTTTCATGAAAAATCCTTTTCATTTCGATTGTTGGCTTACCAATGTTCTTATTCATTTAATAAAGTTATAAGAAAACGTTTTTTGTTTTTGTGCAGTTCCACTTATCCCTAATTTAGTGCATTAAACATCCGTCATGAAAAATGCAAGGTTACTTTTCTTTTTTTTAATTGCATTCATTGGTGCAAAAGCACAAACAGAACACTACTTCACAAAAGGCTTATCCGTAAATGGCGTTCATAAATATGGCCGTGAAGCTTTGTATGCCGATCAATTGGCTTACCAGCTTTACAGCAATACATTAAAACAACCGGCAGAAGGTGCTGCGTCTGGTTTAATGAATACAAAGGGAGAAGAGCAAAAATGGCAATTGATAACTGCTGATACAGCTAATCGTTTTATGAACCGCAATTTCAGGTTTGGCAGTGGTGGCGGCGGATATATCTACTTTACGTATGAATCAGCAAAAGCGCAAACTGCTTTATTAAATATTAGCGGCAATAGTGCGGTGTATTTTAATGGCGAACTGCATGCAGGTGATCCGTATAATTCAGGCTGGCTGTATATACCGGTAAAATTAAAAAAGGGCACCAATGAATTGTTTGTCCGCTCTGGATTTATGCTGGTGGCTAAATTAATTTTTCCAGACAAACCTGTGCAGTTGAATACTACTGATCCTACACTTCCTTTCATTGTGCCTGGTGAAAAAAATGATGCACTAAAGGGTGCTATTGTGGTGATCAATGCATCAGAGAAGTCACTAAAAAATTATCAAATAAAATCATCCTTAAACGGGAAA
>CAZDHQ010000717.1:0-2859 GCA_964505135.1 uncultured Ferruginibacter sp. | reverse complement strand
TTTTAATTCCTGTTCATTTTCACAATTGTCTAACCTTGTATAGAGGCTTAATCTTTCAGTAATACTCTCTACATAGTCATCAGGAATCAATATTTCAAGATCAGTATCAATGCTGCAGTCAGCAACAAAATCATCCTGCTGCTGAATTTCTTCTTTGAACAAATCTCTAAACTGCGAACGTTTTAATTCTTTTACCGCCTCATCTAAAATCTTTTGGTACATCTCAAAACCAATCTCAGCAATAAATCCGCTTTGTTCGCCACCCAGTAAATTTCCTGCGCCACGGATATCCAAATCTCTCATTGCAATTTGAAAACCACTTCCCAAATCACTGTATTGTTCCAATGTGCTCAATCGCTTACGGCTATCAGGCGGTAAGGTGCTCATAGGTGGAGCTAATAAATAACAGAAGGCTTTCTTATTACTGCGGCCCACTCTTCCACGTAATTGATGTAAATCACTCAAGCCAAACTGGTGTGCATTGTTTACAATGATGGTATTTACATTTGGAATATCTACTCCACTCTCCACAATATTGGTACAAACCAGCACATCGTATTTCTTATCCATGAAGTCAAGGATGGTATCTTCCAACTCGTCACCTTCCATTTGACCATGTGCAAATGCAATACTCAGATCGGGACACAAACCCTGTATCAATCCTTTCATCTCACTTAAGCCATTTACCCGGTTATGGATAAAGAAAACCTGTCCACCACGTTCTGTTTCGTAATAAATAATATCCCTGATGGCATCTTCATTAAACACCATCACTTCTGTTTGTATTGGTTGCCTGTTAGGCGGTGGTGTATTGATGATGCTTAAATCCCTTGCACCCATCAAGCTAAATTGCAGTGTTCTTGGTATTGGGGTAGCAGTCAACGTTAGTGAATCAACCGTGGTTCTTAATTGTTTTAATTTTTCTTTCGCTGCTACGCCAAATTTCTGCTCTTCATCCACAATCATAATTCCCATATCTTTAAACTTCACATCCTTGCCGAGCAATGCATGGGTGCCCACAATAATATCTATCTTGCCTTCTTCTAATTTTTTCAGCGTTTCTTTTTTCTCTTTGGATGATTTAAAACGATTGATAAAATCAACCTTCACCGGGAAGTCTTTTAAACGATCACTAAAGGTTTTATAATGCTGGTAAGCCAGGATGGTAGTGGGCACAAGCACGGCAGCCTGCTTATCATCACAGCAGGTTTTGAAAGCCGCTCTTATGGCAATTTCTGTTTTTCCAAAACCTACATCACCGCAAACTAATCTATCCATCGGCTGTGGCTTCTCCATATCTCTTTTCACATCTTCTGAAGCCTTTGCCTGGTCTGGCGTATCCTCGTAAATAAAACTTGCCTCCAGTTCTGTTTGCATGTAATTATCCGGAGAGTGAGCGAACCCTTGCTGGCTTTTGCGCTGTGCATACAGTTTGATCAAATCGGTTGCAATATCCTTGATCTGTTTCTTCGTTTTTTCCTTCAGCTTATTCCAAACATCACTACCCAGTTTATTCATCTTCGGCACCGAACCTTCCTTGCCACTATACTTGCTGATCTTATGCAGCGAAGAAATATTTACATACAATAAATCGCCATCCTTATATTGAATGCGAACTGCTTCCTGCATTTTTCCATTCGCTTCAATTTTTTGCAATCCACTGTACACACCCACACCATGATCAATATGGGTTACATAATCTCCCGGCTGCAGTTCTCTAAGTGTTTTTAAAGTAAGTGCCTTGTTTTTGCTGAAAGCCTGTTTTACTTTATACTTATGATAACGCTGGAAAATTTGGTGATCGGTATAACAAACAGATTTTATGTCATCATCAATAAAACCTTCATGAATGGCCACCGGTACAGGAATTACCTGTATATCAGCTTTCAGGTCAATAAAAATACTGTGCAGCCTTTCTAATTGTTTAGGGTTTTCAGCAAACAAATAAATGTTGTATTTCTTTGCTTCGTACTCCTTTAAGTTTTTAATTAGAATATCAAATTGTCTATTAAAAGCAGGCTGTTCTTTTGTTGTAAAATGAATGGTTGATTTTGGATCGATGCCTGTAAAAAAAGATTTGCTTCCAAACTCAATGATGTGCCGCTGCCTGACTTGGTCTTCTATTGATTTTGCATTGATGAAATCATCCTCACTCACTTCTTGTTTTTCATTGATATCACCATCTTCATCTGCCACTGATCTTTTTTCACTGCCACTTTTCATGATGTCAAGAAACAGTTGGAGATCCTCTTCCTGTTGTTCAATCTTTCCTCTTATGTATTCCCAATCTTCTGTCCACACAATGGTATTCTCAGGTAAAAAATCCAGTAACGAAACTTTTTCACCGGTTTCAAATTGCGTCTCTACATTCGGAATAATATTTACCTGTAATAACTTTCTTTCACTTAATTGAGACTCCGGGTCAAATATCCTGATGCTGTCTACTTCATTGCCAAACAACTCCAGACGATAGGGTTTTTCATTACCATAAGAATAAATGTCCAGTATGCCTCCTCTTACTGCAAACTGACCCGGTTCATAAACAAAATCCGTTCTAACAAAACCCTGGTTCACAAATTTCTCCAGCATGCCGTTTACATCCAGTTCATCCCCTTGTTTTATAGATATGATGTTTTCTGATAATTTCTTAGACAGCACCACCTTTTCAAAGAGTGCTTCAGCGTAAGTAACAAATACCTTTTTATTTCCACCTGCAGTAATTTTTGTCAATGCTTCGGTCCGCAGCATCACATGGCTACTGTTTAACAGGCGATAGTTCTTTTTATTCTTAAAAGAAGAAGGGAAATAGAAAATATCCAGTGCCTGTGTTACGTTCTCTAAAGTATTGTGGAAGTAAGC
>CAZDHQ010000716.1:0-2869 GCA_964505135.1 uncultured Ferruginibacter sp. | reverse complement strand
AAATACCGCATGTGAACGGACCTCTTTTTTTGTAAGAATTTCGTCATTATTTGTTGGTTTTTCTCTCTGCAGCCATTCGCTTAAACTCAATTGCAGCAAGGCTTTCAGCTTTTCTATGTAAACAAATTTTTAAGCCTGCTTTTTAAGTCAGCCTAAAAAACTTCTCTCTGCCTGATTTTATTGGCGTTTTACAAGTTAACTTTGCAACCGTTTAATACGCAACTATTGATATGGTCAGTAATGAATTGCCGGATACATTAGGGTTTATGATAGTGCATACAGGCAAACTGTTGCAGCGAACCATTAATGTAACTTTTGCGGGACTTACAAAAGAAATCACCTTTGAACAGATGGGGGTGCTTTATTTTATTTCCCGTAACGCAGGCAAAAAAGACATGATACAGCAGGATATTGCGGAGATTATGGAAAAGAATAAGTCTGCTATATTGAGGTCAATAGATATACTGGAACAAAAGGGTTTTGTAAAAAGGGTGCCGGCGCAGGGAGACAGGAGAAAGAACGTAATTGAATTGACAGAAAGAGGCAAATGTGTAATTGACCAGATGCATGAATTTTTCCTGGGGCAGGATTTGTTATTAAAAGAAGGTATCAGCCAGGATCAGCTGACTACCTGTATAGATGTATTATCCAAGATCAGGCAAAAATGTAAATGATTGAAAATAATACTGTGTGAGGGGGTAACAATTAAATAACTTTATATAAATTTAAAATTATTTACCAAACTACAATAAGAAAAGATGGCTAATAAAGCACTAAAGAAAAAAGTAGACGCTTTCAAAACTGTAGATAAGTTGAAGGAAGCCGGTATTTACCCTTTTTTCCGCCCCCTACAATCAGACCAGGATACTGAAGTAGTGATTGGATCGAAGCAGGTATTGATGTTTGGTTCTAATAGCTACCTCGGACTTACCAACCACCCCGCTGTAAAAGAAGCCGCTAAAAAAGCAATTGATAAATATGGCAGCGGCTGCGCCGGATCAAGATTTTTAAATGGTACGCTCGACCTGCATTTAGAACTGGAAAACGCCCTGGCGGAATTTGTAGGTAAGGAAGCTGCTTTAGTTTTTAGCACCGGTTACCAGGTAAATGTGGGTGTAATATCCGCACTGGCCGGCAGAAACGATTATTTATTTTTAGATGAATGGAACCATGCCTGCATCATTGATGGCGGACGTCTTTCCTTTTCTAAAGTATACAAATATGGCCACTCAGATATGGCTCACCTGGAGCGCCTGCTGGCCAATGCACCTTACGATTCATTTAAGCTGATTGCTACGGATGGTGTGTTCAGCATGGAAGGTGATATTGCAAAATTGGATGAAATCACTGCTTTAGCAGAAAAATACAACGCTTCTGTGTTTGTAGATGATGCACATTCATTAGGCGTATTGGGCGCCAATGGCCGTGGTACTGCAGCACATTTCAATATTACAGATAGGGTAGACCTGATCATGGGTACTTTTAGTAAATCGCTGGCTTCTATTGGCGGTTTTATTGCTGCTGATAAATGCGTGGTTGAATACCTGAAACACCATGCCCGTTCCTTAATGTTTAGTGCAAGTATTTCTCCTGCCGCCGCTGCAAGCGCACTGGCTGCATTAAGAGTTTTACAAACAGAGCCCGAAAGACTGGAGAAGTTATGGCAGAATACTAACTACACATTAGAAGCCTTTAAGGAAGCCGGTTTTGATGTAGGTCCAACAGAATCTCCGATTATACCAATATATGTAAGAGACAACGAAAAAACCTTTGTGATGGCTAAAATGCTGATGGATGAAGGTGTATTTGTAAACCCGGTGGTTTCTCCTGCGGTTGCAAGTGAATCATCCATGATTCGTTTTTCTTTAATGGCTACGCATTCTCTTCAGCAAATTGACTATGCGGTAGAGAAATTGAAATTGGTTGCAGATAAATTAGGCGTACCGTTATTAAATACGGTGAAAGCATGATACAGGTAAAAGAGGTTGCTTCAAAGAAAGAACTGGCAAACTTTGTGGACTTACCACACCAGATCAATGCTGGTGATGCCAACTATGTTCCTGAATTGCATATAGCCCAGAGGGATTTACTCACTCCGGGTAAACATCCCTTTCATGATCACTCTGAGATCAAACTTTTCCTGGCTTATGATGGAAATCGCATCACTGGAAGGATAGCGGCTATTTTCAATAACAATCATAACCAATTTAAAAATACTACCGACGGCTTCTTTGGTTTTTTTGATGCAGAGAATGACGGTAAAACAGCGCCGGCACTTTTTGCGGCAGCAGAAAAATATTTAAAAGAAAAAGGCGCAAAAAAAATTATTGGACCGGTTAATCCGTCTACCAATGAGCACACTGGTTTGTTGATTGAAGGATTTGATTCACCGCCTGTGGTGATGATGACGTATAATAAGCCTTATTATCTCGATTTGATTGAAGGGCAGGGCTACCAAAAAAGTGTGGATTTACTGGCCTATCATTTATCTACTGAAACGGTTGATAAAAGAACCATTAAGCTGAAAGAAACACTGCTGAGCAGGTTAAGAAATAACGGTATTACTATCCGTAATATCAGCTTGAAAGATTTTAAAGCTGAGGTAGAAAAAGTACTGTCTGTTTACAACCAGGCCTGGGCAGAAAATACTGGCTTTGTACCGATGACGGACAAAGAATTTAAGTACCTGGCCAAGGATTTAAAAATGATATTGGATAAGGATTTTTGCCTGCTGGCGGAGCATCGTGGCAAAGTGATTGGCTTTGCATTGGCTATTCCTGATGTAAACCAGTTACAGATTAAAATAAAAAGGGGCAGGCTTTTCCCTACAGGCATCTTTAAGCTGTTGTTTGGATTGAAGGAGATAGAC
>CAZDHQ010000715.1:0-2872 GCA_964505135.1 uncultured Ferruginibacter sp. | reverse complement strand
TTTTTTGGTATGATACATGGGATGGGTTTTGCCAATACCATCCGCTTTATGTTAAGCAAGGATGAATCTATCGCATGGCCTTTACTAAGTTTCAACATTGGCCTGGAAGCGGGGCAAATCTTTATCGTATCCATCATTTTAGCACTGAGCTACCTGCTGGTGAATGTGATTAAAGTACAACGTACCTGGTGGATATTATCATTATCCTTTATTTGTCTTGCCATTGCTGTTAATATGATTATTGACCGCTGGCCCGGAAAATCAAATGAACAAAAACAAGCATATCAAAATATATTTTGCTCTCAACAGGAAAACAATATTTTTACGTAAATGGTCAACAAGTCTTTTAATACCAAATCAAGAATCATGAGAAAATTTTGTATCCCCGTATTATTGTTCTCCTGCTCACTGGGTGTCAACGCCCAGGACATTAAGAACAATCCCGGCAGCAACCACGGCAATCGTTTTGAACAGTTAGGTACTATACTACCTACACCAAACGAATACCGCACTGCATCCGGTGCACCTGGTCCCAAGTATTGGCAACAGCGCTGCGATTACGACATCACCTGCGAACTGGATGAACCCAACAGAAAATTAAGTGGTAAAGAAACCATCACTTATTTTAACAACTCTCCGGATGTTTTAACTTATCTCTGGCTGCAGTTAGATGAGAATCAGCACAGCACAAAAAACAATGCTGGCTATCCTACGAGCAATACCATGCCGCAGGCGGTTACTGAAATGGACCTGATGCGCCTTAGCAATAAAACGGATAAAGAGTACGGTGATAATATCGTAAAGATTACAGATGCATTAGGCAAGCCCTTGCCTTATACTATCAATAAAACAATGATGCGTATTGACCTTCCTGTTCCGTTAAAACCAGGTCAGCAGTTCATCTTTAAAGTAGAATGGAATTATTTTATTGCAGACCGTATGCGCTATGGTGGTCGTGGTGGTTACGAATTTTTCCCGGAAGATGGGAATGATTTATTCACTATGACCCAGTGGTATCCACGCCTCTGTGTGTACAGCGATTTTCAGGGATGGCAAAATCACCAGTTTGCCGGTTCAGGAGAATTTGCTTTAACCTTTGGCAATTTTAAGGTAAGCATCACCACACCTTCAGATCATATAGTATTAGGAACAGGCGAATGTCAAAACTATGCACAGGTTTTATCTGCAACGCAGATGTCACGCTGGCAGAAAGCGCAAACCGCAAAAGACATTGTTGAGATTGTAACGTTGCCTGAAGCTATTGCTGCTGAAAAACAAAAATCAACTAAAAGCAAAACCTGGATATTTAAAGCTAACATGGTTCGTGACTTTGCATGGACCAGCAGCCGCAAATTTGTTTGGGATGCTATGCCAACCACGGTGGAAGGAAAGAAAGTAATGTGTATGAGTGCTTATGGTAAAGAAGCGTATAACCTTTACCGCAGGTTTAGTACTAAACTGGTTCAGCATACCATCAAGACTTATTCTAAATTCTCTATCCCCTACCCATATCCTGTTGCACAAAGTATAGAGGCAGCTAACGGTATGGAGTACCCGATGATTTGTTTTAACTATGGCCGCTGTGAAAAAGATGGTACTTATAGTGAAGGAACAAAGAATGGTATGATTGGCGTGGTGATACATGAAGTAGGACATAACTTCTTCCCCATGATTGTAAACAGCGATGAACGCCAATGGACATGGATGGATGAAGGCTTGAACTCTTTCATGGATTATATTTCAAAAGAACTGTGGGATAATAAATTTCCTAACAGCCGTGGTGCTGCTTACAAGATTGTTGATTACATGAAGTTGCCAAAAGATCAATTGGAACCGATAATGACCAACAGTGAAAACATTATCCAGTTTGGCCCCAATGCTTACAGCAAGCCAAGCACCGGTTTAAATATTTTAAGAGAAACCATCATGGGCAGAAACCTGTTTGATTTTTCTTTTAAAGAATATGCAAGGCGCTGGGCATTTAAACATCCCACACCTGCTGATTTCTTTAGAACAATGGAAGACGCAAGTGGTGAAGATTTAGATTGGTTCTGGCGTGGATGGTTTTATAATATCGATCCATGTGATATTGCAATTGATACCGTAAAAGTTTCAAAGCTTACACTGGAAGGTGGTAACAATACCGTAAGACCTGCACGTACCGCAAAAGTAGCAGCACCTGATCAAAACGATTTTGAAGACATTACCAAGATACGGAACAGGGAAGACAAGAGTATTGTATTTGCAACAGATGCAGATACATCACTGCGTGATTTTTACTGGCGTTATGATCGTGGTCTTGCAAAGGTGGATAACACACCAGTAGAAATTCCTTCACAGAATGTAACTGATACATTCACCAATGAGCAAAAAACAACATTGGCCGGTGGTAAAACAGCTTATGAGATCACCTTTAAAAACAAAGGTGGTTTAGTAATGCCAATCATTGTGGAGTTTACTTATGCAGATGGATCAAAAGATGTGGAACGCATACCTGTTCAAATCTGGCGCAAGAATGAAGAAAAGGTAACGAAGGTTTTCATCAAGGATAAAGAAGCCGTATCAATCAAGTTAGATCCTATGAGAGAAACAGCGGATATTGATGAAAGCAACAATAGCTGGCCGGTAAAAGCAGTACCAAGCACATTTAAATTGTTTAAAGCAAGATCTGCTGGTGTAAGAGGTGCCTCTGGAGGAGGTGTTAACCCGATGCAGAAAGAGATAAAGTAATCATTGAGCAATAAAAGCGAAAGGGATGCAGTTTAATTGCATCCCTTTTTTAATTTCACATATTACTTTTATAACGAAGTCTTTCCTTCTCTCTCCATATGCTGTCTTTTCTTCTTGCTGTATTTTTTCTCGTACTCCAATA
>CAZDHQ010000714.1:0-2874 GCA_964505135.1 uncultured Ferruginibacter sp. | reverse complement strand
ACTACCTGAGCTATAATTGTTGTAGCCTTTGTATCGTACAACGTTATTGAAATTGGCTGTTTGTGTTACGCCAATGCTAAAAGCCTGGCTTATTTTAGGATCACCGTTTTTGGGGGCACCAAAAATCAACCCGATATTACCAAAACCAAAATTGTTTTTGCTGCTGATAGAACGTGTATCTCTGAAGTTGGTCTTATTATTATTCAGGAAATAATTGGGTGTAAAAACAAATTCGCCTGTTTTGAAATTACCCAGGCCTGCCGGGTTAACAAAAGTTGCTGTGAAGTCACCACCTAAAGATCCCATTGCTCCACCAATCGCCATTGTTCTTGCCGTACCGGATTGAGGGAAAAAAGAATATTTCAATACATCTTCCGGTATCTGGGCTGATGCTTTTAAAGCAACAAAATAACTAAGTATAAGTAAATATCTTTTCATGACAAACTGCTGATTTTAATTGAAGATGCGGTTGAGTATATACAATTCCCGTTAGGTTGCACAACCTCAGATTTTAAAAGCTTATTGACGTAAAACATTCGATTATCCTTTACCATTTCTTGCAGGCCTTGATGTGCTGCTGCCTGATGAGGAACTGCTGGAGGATGACGAACTGGAGCTGCTTTTTGAACTGTTGCTACTGCTGTTTGACGGAGAATAGCTTCTGTTGGAAGAACTGTTATTGTTGTTGTAATTACTATTGTTGGAGTTATTGTAATTACTTCCACCGTTATTAAACACTTTATTCAAGGTATTGCCCAGCCTGCTGCTGTTGTAATTGCCGTTATTATAACTCCTTACAGGTGCTGATGGATATGCATAGCCTGTTTTAGGATTTACCTTGATGTTTCCGTTGTTATAGGAATTATTACCATAACCTGCAAGATTCGCCATCCTCGGTGTAGTAACCTTAGGATTAGATGGGGTTACTATTACCGTATTGTAAACTGGGTAGTAGCAATAGAACGGGTTGTAGTAATATCCATAATTGTATCCATAGCGGTATGGATTGTACGACATATCATAGTAATCGTAATCCAGGTACCTGTAACGGCGGCTGCCTATGCCCATGCGTATCTGTCTGTCTTCATAACTGCTGTATTCATCATATCGATCATCTCTCTGTGAATCAGTTTTCACTACAGCGCCTGTAAGACGTACAGGTGAATAATAAACATCATCTGGTGTTTGGCCTGATTTATATACTGACGAACAACTGCTGAGTGTTACCAGCGCAATCGCAATAAGTAAAAGTTTGGTGTTCATACAAAGGCGTTTAAAGGTGATTTAAAAATGAAGTTACTACTTTTGTGACTGAAGGGTTTGAAATTTTTCCTTTTCAAAGAAGACAACAATCGCAATACAAATTTGATGATTATCAAGTTAAATAAGTGCTAAAAGATAACGGCCATTTAAAGGTTGCGTAATGGGAGCCAATCAGTCGTAATAAAGGGTTGCCAACCTTTCGAAAGCCTTTGCTACATTGAATGGTTTCAAAAAGGTTTGCAACCCTTGTTCGAACAGTTCTTCCAAAAGGTTGGCAACCCTCCTGAAACATTTGCAGGATAAAATTCATCAAGTCAAACAATTCAAATATTTTTGCCCGCCTTCAAAAAATACAGGCCAATACAAAACAAACAAGCAATGAGCAAAGAAATTACAAGCAGGGAGCAGGATTATTCTCAGTGGTATAATGATTTAATCATTAAAGCAGGACTAGCTGATTACAGTGCAGTAAGAGGCTGCATGGTAATTAAGCCTTATGGCTTTGCAATATGGGAGAAGATACAGCAGCAGTTAGATAAGATGTTTAAAGATACCGGCCACCAGAATGCTTATTTCCCTTTGTTTGTTCCCAAGAGTTTGTTTGAAGCGGAAGAGAAAAATGCAGAAGGTTTTGCAAAGGAGTGTGCTATTGTTACACACTACCGTTTAAAAACTGATCCTGATAATAAAGGAAAATTAATGGTAGACCCTGAAGCAAAATTGGAAGAAGAGTTAGTGGTAAGGCCAACCAGTGAAGCCATTATCTGGAACACGTACAAGGGGTGGATACAATCTTACCGTGACCTGCCCATCCTTATTAATCAATGGGCCAATGTGGTAAGATGGGAAATGCGCACTCGCCTGTTTTTAAGAACCACAGAATTTTTATGGCAGGAAGGGCATACGGCACATGCTACACAAGATGAAGCCGAGAAAGAAACAGTACAAATGCTGAATGTATATGCAGACTTTGCAGAGCAATACATGGCCATGCCAGTGATAAGAGGAGTAAAAACTCCTAATGAACGTTTTGCCGGTGCCGTAGATACCTATTGCATAGAAGCGCTGATGCAGGATGGAAAGGCTTTGCAGGCAGGAACTTCTCATTTCCTGGGACAAAATTTTGCAAAGGCATTTGATGTAAAGTTTACGGATAAAGAAAATAAACTGGATTATGTATGGGCTACCAGCTGGGGTGTAAGTACAAGGTTGATCGGTGGATTAATCATGTCGCACAGTGACGATGACGGGCTGGTATTGCCGCCGAAACTGGCACCTATACAAGTGGTGATAGTGCCAATCTATAAAGGGGATGAGCAGAAGAAAATGATTGATGAAAAAGTGCAGGTGCTGGTAAAAGAGTTAAAAGCTGCTGGTATTGCTGTAAAATATGATGATGACGATAACAACAGGCCAGGCTGGAAGTTTGCTGAATATGAAATGAAAGGAGTACCTGTAAGGATTGCAATCGGGGCAAGGGATTTGGCCAATAACGTGGTAGAAGTTGCCAGGCGTGATACCAAAGAAAAAATGTCTTTCAGTATTGATGGATTATCGCAGCAAATCATTGCTTTGTTGGATGATATCCAGCGTTCTATTTTCAATAAAGCA
>CAZDHQ010000713.1:0-2886 GCA_964505135.1 uncultured Ferruginibacter sp. | reverse complement strand
AGATTTAAATCATCAATTAACTTCTTTGTTTTCTTTTACTACCAATGCACAAACAATAGCTGCGGTACATAACAGAAACCCTCCAATTTGAACTGCAAGCAAGCGGTCATTGTGAAGAAAATCAGACATGATCTTCCCGAAAAATAATGACGCAATTATTTCAGGTAGTACAATGAAGAAATTAAAAATACCCATGTAAATACCAATCTTGTTTTCGGGCAAACAACCTGCAAGCATTGAATACGGCATTGACAAAATGGAAGCCCATGCAATGCCTACCATACTCATAGCCACATATAATAAATAATGCTGCTCAATATGATTCACCATTATCAATCCAATACCTCCGATTATAAGGCATGCTGTATGCGTATACTTTTTACCGAGTTTAGCAACCCAGAACGGAATGGTAAAAGAAAATAGAAATGTAACCAGGTTCAGTATCGCTGATGTTTGGCTTGCATATTCAAGGCCCTGCGTATATACTTCACTGTTTGTTTTTGCATCACCTCCAAAAATCTCATTGGCTACACCTGTACCATAGTAAAACCACATTAAAAACAAACCGGGCCATGTTAAAAAATTTACCAATGCTAACCGTTTCATTTGCGATGGCATATTCGCAATAGACTCGGTAATTTCTTTCAGCCCTGCCCAAAAGCCTCCACCCGATTGCTCTCTCTTCTCTTTCCAGTTTGTATCAGAAGGTGGATATTCTTTGCTTCTTAAAACTGTGTATAAAACAGCAGCAAAGAATACAGCACCGCCAATATAAAACGACATAGAGATATTTTGAGGAATAGAACCTCCCACTTTATCCCTTGATACACCAAATACGGAAACCAGTTTAGCTGGAAGATAACCAGCAACAAAAGAAGCAAGACCAATAAACATACTTTGCATTGCAAAACCAAATGAACGTTGCTTTTCGTTTAGGTTGTCAGCTACAAAAGCTCTAAAAGGTTCCATGCTTACATTGATGCATGAATCCAGTATCCACAAGGTACCTGCTGCCATCCAAACTGCAGATACATTGGGCATAATCAGTAAGCCGAGTGAGCTGAGAATGGCGCCTACTAAAAAGAAAGGCCGTCTCCTGCCTAATCTTGGATGCCAGGTTCTGTCACTTAAATAGCCAATGATCGGTTGAACGATTAGGCCTGTCATTGGAGCAGCAAGCCATAGCCCAGGGATATCATCTGCCTTTGCACCTAGAAATTCATAAATAGCACTCATGTTATTCATCTGGAGACTCCAGCCAAACTGGATTCCAAAGAAGCCAAAACACATGTTGAATATTTGCCAAAAACCAAGGCGGGGTTTTTCGCCGGTGTAAGAAGTGGATGACATAGTAATCGTTTAAAGTTAGTTTTGTGTAACTATTACACATTGTCAAAAATAGTTAAAAAAACATCCTCAACCGAGGATGTTTTTTTATTGATTATATCACAAATCCGTCTGGAAGGATTGCACCTTTTTTAAGTACTACGATGCCATCTTTTACGGTGTATAACGCATGATCTGAATTTGGTAAATGATGTCCGCCGTTTACCCTTACGTCATTACCAATGCGGCAGTTTTTATCCACAATTGTATTGCGGAAATAACAACGATCACCAATACCCAATTTTGGCAAACCTTTGCTGGTATCGTATTCAAGCTCTTTCAATGTTTCATAATAGTCGTTACCCATTATATAACTACTAACAATGGTAGTTCCATGGCCAATGCGGCTGCGGATACCTACTACACTATTCTCAATACGACTTGCAGAAATAATAGAACCTTCAGCAACAATTGTTTTTTCCAAGGTTGTGCCGCTGATTTTTGCAGGCGGCAACATACGGGCATGACTGTAAACAATCTGTTGGTTATCGAACAAATTGAATGGAGGTAAATCCATTGTTAAAGCAAGGTTGGCTTCAAAGAAAGAATAGATATTACCAATATCAGTCCAGTAACCGCCGTATTGGTAGCTTAGTACTTTATATTTTTCTATTGATGAAGGAATAATCTCCTTACCGAAATCAGTTGCTTCTTTCTTTTCATCATTCAATAAATCAAACAAGAGCTTGCGGTTGAAAACATAGATACCCATAGAAGCCAAATAATTTCTACCCTGTGCCTTCATTTCAGGGCCGGTATCGCTAACCCACTCAGTCAGCAATTCTTTAGCTGGCTTCTCAATAAATGAAGTAATCATATTTTCATCATTCGATTTTAAAATACCGAACTCAGGGGCTTCCCTATCGCCCACAGGAATGGTAGCAATAGAAATGTCTGCACCCTTCGCTTTGTGCTCATCAATCATTTCCTCAAAATCCATTTGATACAATTGATCGCCACTTAAGATCAGCACATACTCAAAATCATTGTTCATGATATGGCGTAGTGATTGCCTTACCGCATCTGCTGTTCCCTGGAACCATTTGGAATTATCAGGTGTTTGCTCTGCGGCTACAATATCAACAAAGCCTTTACTAAAAAGACTAAATTGGTAAGTGTTTTTAATATGCTTGTTTAATGAGGCAGAGTTGAATTGGGTAAGTACCAAAATCCTGTTGATACTGGAATTGATACAGTTCGAAATGGGAATGTCTACCAAACGATATTTACCTGCGATGGGAACAGCCGGCTTACTCCTGCTGGCTGTTAAGGGATATAATCTTGATCCTGCACCTCCGCCTAATACAATTGCAATTACTGATTTACTGTCCATAAAAACTAAAGATTAAAAGATTTTCGTAATGATGATTTTGGCAAGAACTAATTTAAATGAAAGTTAGTGTAAACTCTCATACAAGTCAATATAATATTGTGCGCTTTTTTCCCAGCTATTATCCAGTTGCATAATAGTGGTTCTTATCGTTTCCATTTTTTCCGGTT
>CAZDHQ010000712.1:0-2887 GCA_964505135.1 uncultured Ferruginibacter sp. | reverse complement strand
GGCTGGTTCTACGTGGAGTAATTTAGAAAGAGACGATGATAGAAAAGTGATGGGCCTCAAATCAACGCCCAGCAAGCCAATGGAGCTGGTTTATGGCTTGATTCAAAAAATGATAAAAGAAATGCCGGTGGATACTACGCGGATTTATATCACTGGTTTATCCATGGGCGGCTACGGCACATTTGATGCATTGATGCGTTATCCGAATTTATTTGCGGCAGCGGTGCCTGTATGCGGCGGTGGCGATGTAACCAAAGCAGCCACCATAAAAAATATTCCTATGTGGATTTTTCATGGTGCAGAAGATCCATCCGTGAATCCGCAGTTTTCTGTTGACATGTTGATTGCATTAAATAAAGCTGGTGCCCATCCTGGTTTTACCATGTATCCTGAAGTAGGACATTTTTCCTGGTTACAGGCATATACAGATCAATTGATGTATGAATGGTTGTTTAAGCAGCATAAGTAATATTAGGGCTTAAATAGTTTTGATGAAAGTTAATTCAGCAAAATGCTGATGCATTCACACATTAGTGTGCTTTCACTACGGATATCACCTTCTGCAAAGATTTATTTTGAAGACGCAGGAAATAAAAACCTGTTGGCAGCCCGTCATTGTACACATCTATATTGTAGGTACCGGCTGCATACTCTCTATTGGTGAGTACCCTCACTACCCTTCCCAGTGAATCAATTTGCTGAATAATGGTATTACCTCCTGTAGTTGAAAATTGTACCGTGCTACTTATGCTGTAAGGATTAGGCGACATCTTTAAAATAAGCGCTGATGCGTTATTGTTAGTAGTATTGATATCTTCAGGCAATCCACATGGCCCGCCTTGTATCAATGGCAGTGCCTGAAAATTCTTCAGCAGTATCTGATCAATGATGGGCTGCTTTACACAAAACCATTGCTGCAAAATGGATGCATACAAACTCCTAAAATCGTACTGGAACGGAATATTGTTTACCACTTCTATATTGGCTGGTATATCAGGACTGGTTCCGAGAATGCCAGGCTTTGCATGCTTACCAAACATGATCACCGGTGCTGCTGTTCCGTGGTCTGTACCCAGGCTTGCGTTGGACTTTATTCTTCTGCCAAATTCAGAAAAAGTCATACCCAGCACACGATCGTCAATATTCATCAACTCCAAATCATTTTGAAATGCGGCAATTGAAGCAGACAAATCCTTCATCAACTTTGCATGCAATCCCGTGGTAGTATCGCTTGCATTCACCTGTCTTTTATGCGTATCAAAACCACCAAGACTCACCGTGTAAACCCTTGTCTTTAACCCACCTTTAATAAGTCTTGCCACAATTTTTAATTGTTCTCCAAGGTCGCTGTCTTTAGGATATTCAGCCATCGTAGCACTTTTATGATAGGCCGCCTTAATGATATCAGAATACAGTTTTGTCTTTTCTGATATCACTCTCAAAAATCGGAGTTCTTTGTTGGCGGCTTCAGCCGCAAGCGGGTAATCGTGAAATGGATTTTGAAATTTGTAAATATTTTCCGGATCATTAATGGCAAGACCCATCGAATAAATGTTGCCCTGTAAATCCAATGTAGGTGCATCACTAATTTGTATAGCCAACGGATCAGGCATTTCCCCGGTTGGGTAGGCATCGGGATAACCATCAAATTCTTCTTGTAAATAACGACCCAGCCAGCCGGTCTTTACTCTTTTTGAACGTTCCCATGTATTATCAGCACTGGCCCAAATATCTCTTGATTGAAAATGAGAAAAGTTCGGATTGTCATAACCGACCGATTGAACAATGTTCATCTTTTTATCCGCATACAGATTTTGCAAAGCGGTCATGGCAGGATGCAAACCAGATTTATCTGTTCCATCCAATCGCAACACTTTGCTTTGCGGAATGGCCACATTGGTTCTTGCATTATAATAGTTAGCATACAGATCTAGTGGTACCACCATGTTCAGGCCATCATTACCACCATGTAACTGTATCAATACCAACACATGATCGGTATCAGTAGTTTCACCCAATACTTTCAGTACATCGCTGTGTGCAGCGCCAAATGCAGTAAAGGAGAATCCACTCATTAATGCTGGTAGTCCCACCGCGGCGGGTATAGTACCTGATAAAAATTTTCTTCTGTTCATGGTAGTAGTTTTAATTGATACCGGATCAGCACAAATAGTATTCAGGTAAGTTCATAATGAAAGCAAACAATGCATCCAGCGCAGGTGCTGTTACTGCTGTATTGTTCGCATTCCATGCATTCGCCCACACACTGTTATTACCTGTTTTATTTAAGAGGAAATTATTTTTTGTGTAATTTTTTGATGCATCTGATAATGGATAACGCAACAGCATTGCCGTGATATCATTGATCAGTTGGTCCGGGTCGGATGGATTGGATGTGGTACTTGCAATGGCCATGGTGTCCACCAATTTATCAGCAATCAGGTTATCGGTAAACTTAGCATACTGTGGCAATGAATTGCTATTAACCCACAACTCATAGTTCATTGGATCCTGGAAGTAAGCTGGATAACCGGATACATCCGGCGGCTGAAACAGTTGCTGCTGCATAAATGCAGCCATATCATAAATGCGCTGGAAAAGCGGATAGCCGTTAACGTAATCTGTATAATCCGGGTACACTACATTCAGCTCCCTTAAAGTTCCTACTAAAAAATCAATTGGACTTTTTATGTAGCAGGCCTGGTTGGCTACATCAAAAAAATGTTCACTCTTAAACAGTGCTGACAACACCGGCTTTATCTCAAAATTGTTGCTGCGTAAAATAGCTGCCATCGGAATGATCACGTTTTGCTCCACAGTATCATCAATATCATAATACACAAACCATTTGTACAACTTCCTGCAAATAAAGCGGCAGCTCTCTTCT
>CAZDHQ010000711.1:1282-2897 GCA_964505135.1 uncultured Ferruginibacter sp. | reverse complement strand
GACAATTTCACTGATCTTACTTTACAAAACCGGGTTTCTGTTTTCAATAAATGGAATTATAAAACAAGGAACAAAACCAATGCTTCTTTAGGAGCAAGATTTATTTATGAGAACAGGTGGGGCGGTGAAATGCAGTGGCAAAAAGGGTTTCGTGGATCTGACAGTATTTACGGGGAATCAATTGAAACCAAAAGGGTGGAGCTGATCAGCAGTGTAGCAAATAAAAAAGGTTGGAGTGCTGATCTCTCTTACAATTACCATTTGCAGGATAGTTATTACGGAAAAGTAAAATACTATGCCAATCAACAGGTGTTATTCGGGCAAATAAGATGGAATAAAAAATGGAGCAATCACCAGTTGCTTTCGGGTATTCCGCTCCGTTACACTTACTATGATGATAATACACCGGGCACATCCAATTTAGTGGGCGTAAACCAGCCTCAGCATATATTCCTGCCAGGTATTTTCTTTCAGGATGAGATTGCGCTTTCCAATAAGTTTTTACTGCTTGCTGGCATGCGGTACGATTATAATTCAACCCATGGAAATATTTTTACACCAAGGCTTAGTTTAAAATACAGCAGTGCTGTCGCGGATGTTTTCAGGCTGAGCATGGGTAATGGCTACCGGGTAGTGAACCTTTTTACAGAAGATCATGCTGCACTTACTGGCGCCAGAGAAGTAATGATAGCAGCAGCATTAAAACCAGAGCGTTCCTGGAACTGCAATATCAATTACAGTGGGATCATTAAGCACAGTGCTGGTTTTGTGAATATTGATATAAGTGGCTTTTACACTTATTTTACCAATAAAATTGTGGGAGATTTTTTCACCGACCCAGGTAAAATTATTTACGATAACATCAAAGGTTATGCAGTGTCAAAAGGAGTTACGCTGAATACAGATGCTAATTTCACCAATGGTATAAAATTAAATGCTGGTATCACTGTAATGGATGTTTATCAAATGAATAAAGACCAGCAAGGGAAAAATGAGAAAACACCACAGCTTTTTGCCCCGGCTGTTTCCGGAACTTTTGCAATCAGCTATGGTTTTGTTAAACCAAGACTGACGATAGATTTCACCGGCAGATTCAACGGCACTATGCATTTACCGGTGGTAACCAACGATTTTAGAAATAAAAAATCACCATCCTACAGCATTATAAATGTACAGGTGGTGAAACAGTTTGCTGATAATATTGAACTGTATGCTGGTGTAAAAAATATATTGAACTTCTTACCTAAAAATCCATTGCTTCATCCAGATGATCCTTTTAATAAGCCAGGGGGTAAATATTTTGATGCCAATGGGAATCCAAAACCAGATACCAATCCCTATAATTATTTCTTCGATACCTCATACAATTACGCCCCTGTTCAGGGCGTAAAAATATATGCAGGTATCAGGTACCAGCTTAAATGATATGATTGGTTGAAAGTTTAGGCTGCGCTGTTTTCGGCGGCTGCTTCTTCTTCTACTTCTCTGAAATAGGTTGAAAGCGAAAGCGGTCCACTGCCTTCAATCACAAATACCAACACCAGCAGTAAAACGATGATGGAATAGATCAAATCTGTTCCGCCGCCAATAAATCCTTTTTTAGAGTTTACCAGGA
>CAZDHQ010000711.1:0-1272 GCA_964505135.1 uncultured Ferruginibacter sp. | reverse complement strand
ATCGCTCCCAAAAGAACCGGAATTTGAACAAATGAAGCGAAACGGGTGAAAAGGCCGATTATGATAAGAAATCCACCGCCAACATGAATCCATGGCACTGAATTCCTAATTAATGTACTGTAACTGTTAAGCCCATTTTCTTCAATTAGCTTGTCTAAGCCAGGCAGGTCATTAAGAAAATTTACACCTCTGAGCAATAATGCTGCTCCCAAAGCTACTCTTATTAGAGCCAGCCATTTTGGGTTGTGTGCTTCTGTCCAGGATTTTAATTGTTGAATAACGCTCATAGATATGTGATTTTGTTAGTTTTTAATATGGCCCTAGAAAAAAGAATGCTTCTGAAAAATAATTAAAAATTCAAAAAATACATAATTCTACTCGGTAATTTCAGCCAGATAACTCAGTAAAGGCTTCTTGTTCACCAGAATAGTAATTGGATAACTATCTTCTTCCTCAAATTTATGGGTAAAGCTAACAACGTTATTATTGTAAGAAAAGTATACATCTTTTAATTTCTTCTTTTTTTCAGGGCCTATTGCCAGCGTTACAGATTCAACGGAAACTCCCTTGCTTACCTTAAAACTAAAAACAAAATCCTGCGATGCTTTAATTTTTACTTTGCCTGTAGCCGGGGAAAAATTATTGGTTCCAAGCGTATAGGCGTAACCGTATAATATGGGCATCCCAAAAAAGTCTTTAGCTGTTTTAGGTCCCAGTAACCAGGCTGTGTTATCGGGCTGGTGTTGCAGGTTAAAAATTCCTTTGTCTGAAAAAAAATAGCCATCGTTGTATTCCTTTGTGAACACCGTCATTTTCGGGTCGGTGTAACCGGCACCCCAGGTGGGATCTACATAATACCATGTTTCAGGGCTTTGGCCAAGCTGCACCACTGCCCATGTGTGGTTGAATTCATCAGGCTTTTCTCCAATGGTTTCCACATCCTGCCGCACATAGCCATCAACTGTTAAGCAGCGGATCTTGGCCACACTGCACATATCCTGGAAGAGGGCAGCATATCCAGCCGCATTGGTTTTCCTTTTCTTCAGCACTTCATCAGAATTAATCTTCTCATTGCCTGATACTCTTGACAACTTGGGATCAAAGCTGATGTTATACGCAATCCAGTCAAATATCGCTCTTGCCTTATCCCGGTTATCTGCAAATTTTTTGGTTAGAAGTGCGCTGATGGTTCCCACGTTCAAAGTATCCAGTGATCCCAATGATTTTACATAATCATCTATCTGTTTAAACTCGTCATTATCCTGCGAAAAA
>CAZDHQ010000710.1:0-2898 GCA_964505135.1 uncultured Ferruginibacter sp. | reverse complement strand
TGCCATGATCAGCAAGATTGGCTGCCGCAGAAGCATAAGCCATCCTGATGGTATTTAAATGCCTCCGGTTCTCCTCATCAAAATAAACACCAGGCTTATTGGCTGCACCAAATTGAAATTTATTCATCATTACATCGGCAACACGTGGCTGGTTGACATCACCATTTTCTACCGGTACTAACCTGTAGGTTAAACCATCCTGGCGTATGTATTTATCAAATCCAAGACTGATTCTTTCAGAAGTAAAGTAGATGGGGCGCTTCCATTTGTTAGCAGCAATGATGTTTAAAATAGCGGCATCATTTTTTTGAATCACATTTTTTGGAATATCAAACCTTAGTTCACTCACAACACTATCATCTGCATTTACAGTTCCATTTTTCTTTACCAGTTCTACATCTACCGGCACAGTAACAGCATGTGTTGGGTAGGTATTAATTGTAAATCCATCACCCACTACCCTTACCTTGTCCTGTGCATCACTTCCAGCATAGTCCTTCATCATGGTGTAAAGATCCATTGGTTTTGCAGGATCAATTGCAGGATTTTGAACATAATACACGCCATCCCTTTTTGCTCCTTCAATTTGCTCTGCACTCCAGATAGGATCAATCGGGTCGCTTTGGTTTACCTTATAACGAAGTTGATTGATGTACCAGTCAATCCCAAGCAGGCTTGAGTTGATTACTCTTATATCTGGTCTCACATTTTCTACTTCCTGTGCATACCAAAGTGGGTAGGTATCATTATCACCAAAAGAAATTACAATGGCATTCGGTGCACAACTCTCCAGGTAATCTATTGCAAGATCTCTTGCCAGCGTTTTCTGGCTGCGGTCATGATCATCCCACTCTACAGCTCCCATCAATACGGGAACGGCCAGGGTACACAGGCCTGCAGCTACATAGTTGGCAATACCGGAAGGCATCCATTTTGTAAACAGGTCTTTTACAAACAATACACCCAGCCCTATCCAGATCGCAAATGCATAGAAGGATCCCACGAAAGCGTAATCTCTTTCTCTTGGCATGTTGCCCGGCATATTCAGGTAAATTACGATGGCAATACCCGTGAAGAAAAACAGCAAGCCGGCAACCAAGGTATCCTGTTTATCGTTCCTGTATTGATAAAACAAGCCAAGCAAACCAAGCAGCATAGGTAAAGCAAAGAGATTATTGTTTGCTTTGTTATACTTCATACTATCCGGCATATCTTTTTGATCACCCAATCTCATTTTATCCCAGAACCCAATACCACTCTTCCAGTTACCATCCCTTACATTGTTCATCACCACACCTTGTATGTCATTTTGCTTACCTACAAAATTCCACATAAAGTAACGCATGTACATCCAGCCAAGCTGGTATTGCATAAAAAAGCTGATGTTATCACCTAAACTTGGTTTGTTTGAATAAGCACCAGTTTTAGGATCTTTGCCAATACCGGCAAAGCTGGCATAGTAGTCCGCATGTCCCTGTTCATTACCGGCATCCCACATACGGGGGAAGATATGTTCGTCTTCAGGATGATAAACAACCGATTGTTTACGGCCTTTTTTCTCGTAACCATTTTTGGTTTTGATATAGGTATCCTCATTTACATAATCAGGCGTGTATTCTTCACCCTGCACATTTCCTGCAGTAAAATCAGGACCAAACATTATAGGTGTATCACCATACTGTTCACGGCTTAGGTAACCAACCAGACTCACCGGATTATCTACATTGTACATATCCACCGCAGGATCTGCATTGGAACGCATCAACGTAGTGAAGTAAGATGAATAACCCAGCAACATAAAGCTGATAGCCCAAAGACCAAGTTTTAAAAAGTTCCAGTTTTTCTTATTGGCTAGCCTCAAGCCAAACCAGATCAATGCAGCAATCAAAACAAAGAAGAAGGCAAAGCCAACAAAGAATGGCATTCCAAAATCATTTACAAACAAAATATCAAATGCACCTGCTCCTTTGATGGAATACTGGATCACAAATTTTTGAACCACACCTGTAATGGTACATCCAATTACAAAAGCAAAGAAAGTACCCCAGCCAGTTACCTTGTAGCGTTTGAAATAATACAGCATCACAATAGCCGGTATGGTAAGCAGGTTTAATAAGTGAACGCCAATAGACAGGCCCATCAAATAAAATATCAAAATCAGCCAGCGGTCTGCGCTGGTAAAGTGACCTTTGATTCCTTCTTTCTCTTCTGCAGTTACAGCATCCTCCCATTTTAATGCAGCCCAGAATACAATGGCTGTAAAGAAAGATGACAATGCATATACCTCACCTTCTACTGCGCTATACCAAAAAGAATCGGAGAAACAATAAGCCATTGCTCCAACCACGCCAGCAGCCATCACGGTGAATATTTGTTCACCGCTTAATGTATCTGTAGTTTTTAGATAAAGCTTTTTAGCAAAATATGTAATGCTCCAGAACAGAAATAAAATGGTGAAACCACTTGCCAATGCGCTCATGGTATTGATACCGGTAGCTGCATGTTTAGGATCAAACGGAATCATAAAAATGCGGCCAATCAAAACAAATAAAGGCGCACCTGGCGGGTGAGGAATTTGAAGTTTGTAAGCGCTGGAAGCAAATTCACCGCAATCCCATAAACTGCCTGTAGCTTCCATGGTTAAAATGTACACAGCACAAGCAACCAGGCATACAATCCAGCCTGTAATGTTATTGATCCGTTTGTAATTCATAAAGAGGTTGGTTATTAAGTCGGCAAATATAAATAGTTTGTGGGTTGCACAGGTTAGTTTGATGTTATTTATCAATTTTTTGGAACCTATAAAGCAATAAAAATCCCGGTGGCTGGTGCCACCGGGACAACTACTATTTAAATCTATCTAGATTGATTTTACCAATTTTAATGTTTGCACTGTAT
>CAZDHQ010000709.1:0-2899 GCA_964505135.1 uncultured Ferruginibacter sp. | reverse complement strand
ATCACCGGTAACATCTTTGTTGAAAAGGCTCTTGTTTCTTTATTCGGAACAGGAGAGTTGGCCAGGTAAATCAACAAAGGCATTGGTTTGTTACCTGTAATCTGTTTCACCAGTTCCACATTGGCACTGATATTTTCAACAGTTCGTTTGGGACTTTTAGAAAGTGAATACAAAATGCCTTCTTCCATCCAGTAATCGGCAATCTCCCCTTTAATAATATTTTTGTCCTTGGGCGCTTCCATACAATGAACGGATTAAAATTTTATTCTTGACAAATAAATAATCACTATAACTGTTACAATTGCACTGCTGATAAATACGGCACCAAACTGATACCAAATTAATCCTGCAATGCTGCTGGCCAATAATGCTGCAATACTCTGAAAACCGCTGTAAGTACCAATGGCAGTAGCCACTTCTTTTTTATCCACCATATTGCTGATCCATGCTTTGCTGATGCCTTCTGTTGCCGCGGCATATAAACCATACAAGAGAAATAATCCTACATAAAAATACCAGTGAAGTGTAAACGAAAATCCTGCATACACTATCGCAAACAAGAATAATCCCAGTAAGAAAATCTTCTTCAATCCAAGTTTGTCAGCGATTATTCCGATTGGATAAGCGGCTATAGCATACACCAAATTGTAAAAAATATAAATACCAATTACAGCAGTATCTGAAATGTGTTGCTGCTTTAATTGCAGCAATAAAAAAACATCGGAACTGTTGAATAGTGCAAATGCAAGCAGGCCGATCAATAATTTTTTATACGGCAAAGGGCTTTGCTTCCAGTAACCAACAAAGGCAAAAATGTTTTTCACTGCACTAAAAGCAAATGGCTGACTGGCTTTCTTTTTCTCTTTTATCAAGCCTGTTACAATGATGGCAGCAATACCGGGAGCAAAAGCAATAAAAAATAGACTGCGGTAATTACCGGGAAAATAGTAGAGATAAATCAATGCAATCAATGGTCCTAACACAGCTCCCATGGTATCCATGCTGCGATGAAAACCAAAAATCCTTGCCTTGGTTTGGGGTGTTGCTTCTTCACTTAACAATGCATCTCTTGCGCCGGTGCGTATACCTTTACCAATGCGGTCAAGCGTACGTGCAATAAAGATCCATGCAGGCTGTATGAGCAGGCCCATCATGGGTTTGCTGATGGCACTTAGTCCATAACCCACCTGTACAAAGGGAATCCGTTTGCCACTCACATCACTCATCTTGCCAAAATAACTTTTGCTTAACCCTGCAATGGCTTCGGCCAGGCCTTCCAGTATGCCAATCAGTATTACAGAAAAGCCAATGCTCTGCAAAAAGGCCGGCATCACAGGATACAGCATTTCGCTGGCCATATCTGTAAACAAGCTTACCAGTGATAAACGCCAAACTGTTTTAGTGATTGAGTTTTTTGATGGAGGCATGTGCGGCTGCAGTTTTGCATGTTTAAACTCAATGTAGTATTTTGTTGTTACATTGCAATAGTTAATCAACCGTTTTAGCGATGTAACTGACCCTTGTATCCTGCAAACGGAAAAAAGAAAGCCCGCTGGGCTGGTTATTAAATTAGATATGAGTAAAAAACACAAATCCGGCAAAAAGAAAAAATCTGTACACGTAGCAACAGTAGAAGGAAGGCTGGATATTTCAAAAAGTGGGATGGGCTTTGTAATTGTAGAAGGAATGGAAAGGGATGTAATAGTGCGGCCCAATGATTTCAACAAAGCATTTAATGGCGACCTGGTGCAGATGCAAATCAATAAAGCAATGCCGGGCAAGCGTGCAGAAGGAAGGATAACGGCAGTGCTTGAACGAAAACAAACTACCTTTACTGGCAGCGTTCAGGTAGGTAAAACGTTTGCCTTTTTTGTGCCTGGTTCTGATAAACAAATTCCTGATTTTTTTATTCCGCTTGAGAAGTTAAATGGTGCTGTGGATGGCGACAGGGTAGTGGCCCGTTTGGTAAAATGGGAGAGTGCTGATAAAAAGCCTGAAGGAGAGATTGTAAGCTTATTGCAGGCAAGTGATATAAATGACATGGCGATGAAAGAGCTGCTGATTGATGCCGGCTTTCCCATTTCATTTGAAGAAGAAGCCTTGCATGAAGCAATGCGTTTATCCGATGCCGTTACCAGGGAAGAATTGAAAAAAAGAAAAGACTGCCGGAGTGTACTTACGTTTACGATTGACCCCGTAGATGCAAAGGATTTTGATGATGCTATTTCATTTAAATATTTGGATAACGGCGATTATGAAATTGGCGTTCACATTGCAGATGTAAGCCATTTTGTTACCCCGGGCAGTGTGCTTGACCAGGTAGCTTATGAAAGAGCCACCAGTGTGTATTTGCCCGATCGGGTGAATCCAATGTTGCCCGAAAGAATCAGTAACGAATTGTGTTCGCTGCGTCCGCATGAAGACAAGTATACCTTCTCTGCTATTTTCCAGTTAACTAAGTCTGGTAAGATTAAAAAGAAATGGATTGGCCGTACGCTTATACACAGTGATCATCGCTTTACGTATGAAGATGTGCAGGAGATCATTGAAGGTGCAGAAGGTTTGTATGAAGAAGAATTGCTGATATTGAACAGGCTTGCTCAGCAATTTAGAGCAGAACGTTTTGCCAATGGTGCAATCAATTTTTCATCGCAGGAAGTTAGATTTAAGCTGGATGAAAAAGGCAAGCCAATTGGCATTGTGGTAAAAGAAAGTAAGGAAGCCCATCAATTGATTGAAGAGTTTATGTTGCTGGCCAACAGAACGGTTGCGGAGTATGGCGGCAGGGTAAAAGTGAACATCAAGGCGCTGCCGTTTCCGTATCGTATACATGATACCCCGTATGAAGACCGGCTTTTGCCCTTTGTTGAATTTGCCAAAAAATTCGGTTTTCGTTTTG
>CAZDHQ010000708.1:0-2906 GCA_964505135.1 uncultured Ferruginibacter sp. | reverse complement strand
TGGTTTCAATTGGGAATACCTGTACCTTAATAAAACCGCTATTAAACAATCAAGGTTTACCAAAGAGGAACTGATTGGTTCTACATTGCTGGAAAAATTTCCTTCTGTAAAAGATTCGCCATTGTATTACACTTTTAAAAAGTGTTTTGATGATAGGATACCGCTGCATCTTGAAAATAAGTTTGTTTATCCAGACCAGTCTGTTGCCTGGTATGAGTTGAGTATCCAGCCATTGCCGGAAGGTGTGTTTGTTTTATCTGTTGATATTACACAGAGAAAAATTGCAGAAGAACGTTTGCAGGAACAGGGTGTGAGATTACAAACTATCAGCGACAATTTGCCGGGGATAATTATTTACCAGTACCAATATGATGATAAGGGTGTGGGAAAATATACCTACCTGGGTAAAGGAATTGAACATTTGTCTGGCTATACGGTAGCTGAAATAATGGAAAAGCCTTCAATACTGGATGATATTGTTATTGATGAAGACAGGCCAATTTTAGCCGCTGCAGAAAAACAGGCGTATCAAAACTTATCGGTATTTAATGTAGAAGTACGTTGCCGTTCTGCACATGATGGCCTCAGGTGGATTAATTTTATTTCTACTCCAAGCTTAGGTAATGAAGGGCAGGTTTTATGGAATGGCTTTTTAATTGATATAACAGACCGTAAAAAAATGGAAGATATGATTAAGCAGGTAAACGCAGATTTGGAAGAAAGAGTGGAACAACGTACTGCCCAGCTGAAAAGAAGCAATGAGGAAATGGAAGCTTTTTCTTATTCGGTTTCCCATGATCTGAGAGCACCATTAAGAGGTATCATAGGTTTTACGAATATACTGGAAGAAGAGTACGGTGAAAAGCTTGATGAAGAGGCAAAGAGACTAACTGGTATTATTAAGAGCAATACCCGTAAGATGAGTACACTTATTGATGATCTGCTTGCATTCTCACGTGTGGGCAGGCACCAGGTAGAAAAAACTGTTATCAATACTAACGAAATGGTGGAGCAGGTGATCAACGGCCTTGATCTTAAATCTAAAAAAGATAAAATAAAATGGAAAATTCCCTTGCTGGATGATGCTTATGGAGACCTGGCCGCCATTCGGCAGGTTTGGATCAATCTCATTTCAAATGCAGTGAAGTATTCGTCTGGTAAAAATGAGCAGCGTATTGAAATAGGTTCTTATCAACTAAAAAACCAGGTTGTATTTTTTGTAAAAGATAATGGTGTAGGATTTGATAATAGGTATGCAGATAAACTTTTTAAAGTCTTTCAGCGCCTGCATTCAAGCAATGAGTTTGAAGGAACAGGAGTAGGTCTTGCCATTGTTGAAAAAATAATTTCAAAGCATAATGGGAAAGTATGGGCATCAGGTATTTTAAATGAAGGCTCCTGTTTTTACTTTAGCTTGCCTATGGTTTCAATTATTGCAAATAAAAACTGACTTAATGGAACACACAAGAGCGATGGATTACAACCTTGTTGAAGTATTGTTGGTAGAAGATAACCCTGGCGATGCAGAGCTTACTATCAGGGAGCTTAAGGCTCATAATCTGGCTAATAATCTTTATCATGCGTGGGATGGAGAAGAGGCCCTTGACTTTTTATTTGGTAAAAGAAAATTTGCAGGTACCCGAACGCCGGATCATCCCCCCAAGATAATTATGCTTGATATAAATATGCCTAAAATAAACGGCATTGAAG
Source organism: uncultured Ferruginibacter sp. (assembly GCA_964505135.1). GTDB lineage: Bacteria > Bacteroidota > Bacteroidia > Chitinophagales > Chitinophagaceae > Ferruginibacter. Next base: position 1,196 of record CAZDHQ010000708.1, on the reverse strand, counting down.
TATTAAAAGAATTAAAAGGAAATCCAGTAACAAAAAAAATTCCAGTGGTGATGTTAACGGCCACCAGGGAAGACCCTGTTATTAATCTTTGTTTTACATTAGGTGTAAACAGTTATATAGTGAAACCTGTAAAATTTGAAGCTTTTGCCAAAACAATAAAGGAGCTTGGCTTTTACTGGCTTTTATTAAATCAGCAACCCATATAACGTTTAACATGAGTGCACTAAAAATTTTAATGCTGGAAGACAGCAGTATAGATGCTGAAATCATCAGAAGGGTATTGCTAAAAGAATTTTCTAATATAGATACCCGGGTGTGTATGACTAAGGAAACCTACCTGGAGGCTCTTTTTGAATACCAGCCCGATGTAATTCTTGCTGACAACTCTCTACCGCAGTTTGATGCAATTGAAGCCTTAAATATTGTAAACCATCACATGCTGCAGGTACCTTTTATTTTGGTTACCGGTACGGTTTCAGAAGAATTTGCTGTTAATATCATAAAGCGTGGTGCAGACGATTATATTCTTAAAGACAGGCTGGGGAGGCTACCAACTTCTATAGATGCAGCTTTAAAACAAAGAAAAATTGAACAGGAAAAGCAAATAGCTGCTAAGCAACTGGCAGAGAGCGAAGAGAAATATAGAACACTTGTAGACCAGGCTTTTGATGGTATTGTAATTTATGATCCAACTGGAAAAATATTGGAAGCTAATCACAGCGCTGCTATCAGTACGGGATATACGCAAAAGGAACTGAGCAACATGTATGTTTCAAGCTTATTTTTTGATGATGATATTGCACAGCGTCCTCTTTATTTTGATTCACTCAAAGCTGGTAAAAGTACATTGGATTACAGGAGGCTAAAAAGAAAAGATGGTTCTTACTTGGAAATGGAGATTGGTACAAAGATGACGCCGGATGGGAATTTTATGGCAGTGGGAAGAGATATAACTGAACGGAAAAAAGCAGAGGAAGCACTTCAAAGAAACTTTTACGAGAAGCAGGTATTGGCACAAAGGCTATCAACAACTTTAAATACACTGCCGGCTTACATTGCATTGCTTGATGAGCATGCAATGATAATGGATGTAAACATGGTTTGGAAAGAATTTGCTGATGCCAATAAAATACCTCACAATAATTATTTTGTAGGAATCAATTACCTGGATTTGGTAGATATGTTTGGTTTGGCCG
>CAZDHQ010000707.1:0-2908 GCA_964505135.1 uncultured Ferruginibacter sp. | reverse complement strand
CGGTTAGCTTTACCACTATTTTCGGTGGCGAGGATTATGACGCTACAAAAGAATTACCCGGCTGGCAGAAAACAGGCTATGATGACAGTAAATGGAAAAATTCATTGGTTGTTGACGGCCCGGCACGACTTGTTTCTCAGCAATCAAATTATTTAACAATCAACAAAATCTTCGAAGCAGTAAATATTTCAGAACCTAAACCTGGCATTTGGATATATGATTTTGGGCAAAATGCTTCTGCAATACCGGCTATAAAGGTTTCTGGGAAAAAAGGCGCTGTTATTAAACTAATACCTGGTGAATTGCTTGACAGCGCTAATCTTGTTACACAAAAAGGTGTGGGTGGGCCTGTTTATTTTACCTATACGCTTAAAGGAGACAATATTGAAACATGGCAGCCTCAGTTTACTTACTATGGATACAGGTATGTACAGGTGGTGGGTGCAGTACCAGAAGGTAAAGCCAATACTTCAGGACAACCGGTAATAGTGAATATGAAAAGTTTGCATACAGGCAATACTGCCGCAACAGTTGGCTCGTTCAAATGTTCAGATAAATTGTTTAATGATATTTTTAATCTTATTGACTGGTCAGTAAAAAGCAATATGGCCAGTGTGCTTACTGATTGTCCGCATCGTGAAAAAACAGGCTGGCTGGAAGTATCTTATTTAATGGAAAGCTCCATCATGTACAATTATGATGCTTATGCACTTTATAGAAAAATTATTGATGATGTAATAGCTGCTCAATACCCTACTGGCAGGTTCCCGGACTATGCGCCGGAATATTATAGAATGCCCCGTTTCAGCGATTTTCCCGAATGGGGAAGCACAGGCGTTATTCTTCCCTGGTACATTTATAAACGGTATGGTGATAAAAAAATATTACAAACCAGTTATTCATCTGCAAAAAAATATGTAGAGTATTTGCGTAGCAAAGCAGACAGTAACATCGTCAGCTTCGGTATAGGCGATTGGTTTGATATTGGCCCAAAACCTGTCGGACCTTCTCAACTAACGCCACTTGGCGTTACGGCCACAGCAACTTACTACTACGATGTAACCATTCTTGCCAAAATAGCTAAATTATTGAATCAGGATGTTGACTATAACTTATACAACAAACTGGCTGCTGAAATAAAAGACGCCTTCAATAAAAAATATTTTAATAAAGAAACTAAGCAATACGCTACAGGCAGCCAGACCGCCAATGCCATGGCAATCTTTATGAATCTTGTAAGCTCTGAATTTAAAAACGAGGTATTGGAGAATATTGTTAAAGACATTGCTCAACGCAATTATGCGCTAACCAGTGGAGATATAGGCTATCGTTACCTGCTTAAAGTACTGGAAGAAGGAAATGAACCGGAAGTTATTTACAAAATGAATAGCCGCAGCGATGTGCCCGGCTATGGCTACCAGCTTGCAAAAGGTGCCACCGCATTGACAGAATCATGGCAGGCCTTCCCGTACGTAAGTAATAATCACTGTATGCTCGGTCATCTGATGGAATGGTTTTACGGCGGGCTTTGTGGTATAAAACAGGGCGATGCCTCAGTTGCATTTAAAGAAATAATCATCGATCCCCAACCTGTTGAAAATATTTCATTTGCTGAGGCAAGTTATAATTCACCGTATGGCCTGATAAAATCAGCATGGAACAAGGATGATGGCAGGTTTGAATTGAAGGTGGAAATACCCGCTAATACAACGGCAACAGTATTTATACCGGCTAATAGTATTGATGATATTATTGAAAACGGGGAAAAAATAAAAAATCAAAATCAGTTTCAATTTGAAGGTTACAAAGATGGAAAAGTCATAATGAGGACAGGTTCGGGTGCTTACAAATTTGTAGTGGTAAAATAGAAAAACAAAGATGCCTTGCGTTGTGCTTCACTGAGCCTGACACAAAGCAGAAATAGTTTGAGACGAGAATAATTTTCCTTATACAGGTAACTCATTAGCGAGTGAACAACCAATAACTATTTTAGATTACGTTAATACTAACAATTAATTAAATAAAATCCGATGTAATATTCAACTTAATATGCGACAACATAATTTTTATATAATAAGAGTTGTATTTACAGTAGCGATAGGCGGCTTTTTACTTGGGTTCGATAATTCAGTAATATCAGGTACCATCCCGTTTTATAAGTCAATCTTCGGGCTGCATGATGGTTCTTTCATGCTTGGTTTTTCTGTTTCCTGTATTATATGGGGATGTCTTATGGGAAATCTTATTTCAGGCCCTGTAAGTGATAAAATCGGAAGAAAGCCATCGTTATTAATTTCAGCAATATTATTTGCAGCATCTGCTTTATTATGCGCATTTGCAGAAAGTATTGGAATATTTATTTTAGGAAGAATAGTCGGAGGCCTGGGAGTTGGTGTGGCCATCCTGGTTGCCCCGGTTTATATTGCCGAAATTTCACCTGCTCCAAAAAGAGGCTGGCTGGTATCATTCAACCAGCTCTTAATTGTAATTGGTTTATCCGCCGCCTATTTTTCCAACTATTTTATTTTAAAAGCTATCCCCGACCCTTTAACCAATTGGCGATGGATGCTGGGTATAGAAACGCTTCCGGCAGTACTCTATTTCATTGCTATATTTTTTATCCCCGAAAGCCCACGCTGGTTAGTGATGAAGGGACAGGATGAAAAAGCAATTAAGATTCTGACACGGGTTAATGGCGAATCAAATACCCGCACTGAATATGAAGAAATTAAGAATTCAATTCTTTCGCAAAACCAGTTAAGTATCGTAGCACAGTTAAGAAAATTGTTTACAAAAAGAATGAAGCATATACTTATTATCGGCTTTGGGCTGGGTATTCTTCAGCAGTTCTCGGGTATTAATGCAATACTGTATTATGCCCCGATGGTATTTGAGTCTGCCGGTGGTG
>CAZDHQ010000706.1:0-2917 GCA_964505135.1 uncultured Ferruginibacter sp. | reverse complement strand
TCTGTTCCAGCACCTCCAGGTTCTTTTTAACCCAGGAAATTTTTTCTTTGGACCATTTGTATTTTTTATCCAGCAGGGCGCTGATCATACCATAAGCCTTAAGCGCTTGTTCTTTATTGTAAAAGCAGTCAAACCAATTTTCTGGTAACTCTTCCTTTTTTATAATGAAAATGCCGCCTGCATACCATTTTAAGCAGGTGGGAAATCCATAAAACGAAATGGTTTTCTTTTCACGGGCAAGGTTATCCCTGTAAAACAGGATATGGAAGTGAAGGTATTCCTTTAACCGCTTGCGAAGCAGTGAGTCATTTTCTGCCTTTTTAGGTTTTATGCGCCAGTAATTGTTACTGATATAATAGGGATCATCTTCAACATTTTTGTAAGCCCTTGCTTCGCTTACAAATTTTAATACAGTTTGGCTGTTAATGCCTGTATTCACCAGTTTTAATTCTTTGGGCGCCAGTGCAGCAATCTTATATTGATCTTTTGAACCGCTATTATAATTGAGTGTAATTGTTTTGCTCGCTTTATCAAAATTCCATTTACCTAGTTCAATGGCGTTTCTTGGATTTTTTACAAAAGTAAAATCGGGTGCAAGATAATAACTGCGAAAGGGAAGTATACCTTCCGGTTGGCTGCCCATGGTAAGGGTCTCAAGGTCATCCTTCAGTTCCCAGCCCTGGCAAAGCACTTTTTCTATATTGGTACTGTTAGATAGATCAATCAGTCGTTCATTGGTGTTAACAGCAGCTGTTACACTATCCTTAACAGGCTTATCATTTCCACTATCATCACTGCAGGAAACCAAGGTTGCTGCTGCCACTGCGATTAAGACAAAAACCAGTTGTTTAAAGGTCATCATTTGAAGGGGAGTTATTTTACAAACGTAATAATTAGAGCAAAGTAAAAATTATTTTATTATTACCCAACCTTTTCAGGTGATGATATGGTTTATTACCAAAACAATGCACATGAAAACGATTGTAACCTTCACCTTGCTGCTTATTTCCGGTTTAGTTTATACAGGCTGCCAAAAAGAATTTGACGGTCGCCCATTACCGAATGATCAAGATAGTTCGCTCACAGGCTTATTAAAGAAAATCATAAGCCATAATAGAACTACCGGCAATCCATATAGTATCACAGAATTTGAATACGATGCTGAAAAACGACTAAAGTTTGAAACAATTTCTTACTGGGATCAAAAAGGTAATCCAAGTGGGAAAACTGTTTTTCATTTTTTTAGAGACAATACAGGCAAACTGATTAGAATAGGCCAGCAACCAGACACCGCTCAATTCAGCACATTTTTACATTACAACAGCCAGGGACAACTGCAAAGCGCTGCCGTTGCCAGATACAATGGTTATCAAAAGTTAGATAGTATTACACTGGAGTATAACTCAGATGGAAAAATTGCTACGTGGAAAAGATGGGGCATTCCAGGTAACTCAGAAAAGGTAAGTTATTACTTCAGTTTTGAATACGATGCAAACGGCAATATAATAAAACAGGTACTTTACCAGGATACCAACTCCAGCGGACAAGTAGCGGATGGCATATATGAGCCTGTTATTACTACACAATTCGAGTTTGATGATAAACAGAATCCCTACGCAGATTTACCTGAGTTAGCCAGTGTTGATTGGAGCGGATGGGATTATGCATGGTTTTATTCATTGCACAACCCATTAAAAATGAAGAATGACTATTTTGATCCTGGTTCACTTGATGATGAAGTTACTTTGCATTATACCTATGATGTATACGGGCATGTGTTAAGCTTAGTACAGGACCAGAATGTAACCCCGGGAGATATCACAGAATATTATTACTATTAAACAATCAACTAGCGGCATCAATCATTTGAAGGAAATAAACAAATTGGTATCTCAGTGCATTGCCAACGAAAGACTGGCACAGGAAAAGTTTTACCATTTATTTTATCCCTCCATGATTGCGCTGTGCAAAAAGTTTTTTGCTGATGACCACACCGCTATAGAAACGGTAAATGATGGGATGATAAAGGTCTTTAAGAACCTGGCTTCATTTGACGCATCAAAAGGAGAGCTGTTTAACTGGATTTATACCATAGTAAGAAACACAGCCCTGGATAAAATAAAAAATACCCGTATCATAAGTACATCAGAAATAGAAGAAAGAGAGATACAACAAAACACAAATCCTTTAAATGCTTTAGAATGGCAAGACATCTACCAGTTGCTGGACACGCTTGCTCCTGCAACAAGAATTGTATGCAGCCTGTTTTACCTGGAAGATTTTTCAATTAAAGAAATCAGCAGCATATTATCAATCAGTGATGGCACAGTTAAATGGCATTTAAGTGAAACAAGAAAGAAATTAAAATCAGCATTAGAAAAATATTATTCATAAAATGGAGAACAGTAAAAAACCTTTTTTCTTTAACGAAAATGAATTGCCGGTAAAAGCACCGGCAGCAGCTGATGCCTGGGAGAAAATGAAAGAAAAATTGGCTGAAGAAATGCCGGTAAAAGAAAAAAAACGCAGGAGGTTTTTGCTTTTCTTGTTTACAATTTTAGTTGGCATTGTTATTTTAAGTTTACTTCTAGTGAAAACCAAATCTCCTGCTGTTACCAGAAAAGAAAATACAATTGCAGAAAACGAAATTCAACCAGCCTCCCAAACAAATAAGCCGAAGGCGTATGACCAAAGCGCATCAAACTTGCCTCCCTTCAAAAATAATTTGACGCAAGCGCTAACCCAACACGACATACCTACAGTCAAAGAATACTCTAATAAGCTTACTGACAAAACCAATAGCACCAACACACGAAAATATTTAACATCTAACAAGAATCAGGTTAACACTTATAGCGGTGCTGCCACAAATACAGATAATATAGCAAGTGACTCAGCAGGCTTGCATGATGAAGGC
>CAZDHQ010000705.1:0-2921 GCA_964505135.1 uncultured Ferruginibacter sp. | reverse complement strand
GTGGAGAAAAACAAAAACAATCGCAGGCGGAACAAAGAAACCGGACATTGAAAAAATCAAAGCATTAAAACCTGACTTGATAATTGCCAACAAGGAAGAAAATATAAAAGAGGATATTGAAAAATTGGCAAAAGACTTTCCTTTATGGGTAACCGATGTTAGTTCGCTGGATGATACTCTGGTTATGATTAAGGATATTGGAGAACTAACCGGCACACAAGCAAAAGCAACTACGATTATCAACCGGGTAAAAACGTGTTTTACAGATATTCATTCCCTAAGAAAGAAAATAAACACCTGCTACCTAATATGGCAAAATCCATATATGACCGTGGGCGGAGATACGTTTATTCATGACATGATGAAGCACTGTGGGTTAAGTAATATTTTTACAGAAGAAAAAAGATATCCTGTTATTAGTCTAGAAGATTTGATGGAACGCCGGTGTGAGTTATTACTGTTGTCTTCTGAGCCTTTTCCTTTTAAACAAAAGCACCTGCAGGAGTTGCGGATGCAATTGCCATCCATTAAGATCCTGCTGGCTGACGGCGAATATTTTAGCTGGTATGGAAGCAGGTTAATGCAGGCACCAGTTTATTTCAACACAATCATTGACCAATTGAATTCCTGAATGACCTGGTTATCCAGCCCTGGTTCATCTGCTATTAAATATCATGTATGTAAAAGTGAAATTCACTTACTTTTGCAGCAAAAAATAACCAAACTATGGGAAAGTATAAAGCTGGTGTATTACACGGCGAAGAATTAAAAGCATTGTACGATGATGCTAAAGCAAATGAGTTTGCATTACCTGCAGTTAACTGTATCGGCACCGATAGTATCAACGGTGTGCTGGAAGCTGCTGCTAAAGTAAACTCTCCTGTTATTATCCAGTTTAGCAATGGGGGTGCACAGTTTATCGCTGGTAAGGGCATGCCCAATGACAAACTACAGGCGAATATTTCAGGAGGTATATCTGGTGCTTTGCATGTACACAATGTGGCCAAATATTATGGCGTGCCCGTAGTATTACATACAGACCATGCTGCAAAAAAATGGTTGCCATGGATAAGTGGTTTAATTGATGCCGGAGAACAATTCTTCAAAGAAAAAGGCCAACCACTTTTCAGCTCCCACATGCTTGACCTGAGCGAAGAGCCAATTGAAGAAAACATACATACCTCTGTTGAATTCTATAAAAGAATGGCGCCATTGGGCATGAGTGTTGAAATTGAATTAGGCGTAACCGGTGGTGAAGAGGATGGCGTAGACAACAGCGATGTTGAAAATGATAAGTTGTATACCCAGCCACAACATGTTGCCTATTCTTATAATGAATTAAATAAAGTAGGTCCTATGTTTACAGTGGCTGCTGCTTTTGGTAATGTACATGGTGTATACAAACCGGGCAATGTAGAATTGCGACCAATCATTCTTCATAACAGCCAGGTGTATATTGAAAAAGAATTGAAAACTGGGCCTAAGCCTGTTTATTTTGTATTCCACGGTGGAAGTGGTTCTCCCCAAAACCAAATCAGAGAAGCCATAGGTTACGGTGCTATTAAAATGAACATCGATACGGATTTGCAATGGGCTTTCTGGGAAGGTATATTGAATAACTACAAAAAAAATGAAGGATATCTACAAGGCCAGCTAGGTAATCCTGAAGGAGAAGATAAACCAAATAAAAAGCATTACGATCCACGTGTATGGCTGCGTAAAGGACAGGAATCTTTTATTAAAAGATTGGAGACTGCCTTTGATGATTTAAATTGCATTAATAGAAATGCATAGAATCATTTCTGTATTGTCAAAAAAGTTTTTATAGTTGTAAAATTATTGCTCACAACTGTCGGCTTTAGTTATTGAAGCCGATGCTAAACACTCAATATGGCAAGAGACGAGGATTTTGAGGTCTACCTTGGTGGCGGCACATCACAGGAATCATCTTTACCGGAAGCAGGCTCCAGGGCCAGCAGCAGCGGTTGGTTCAGAAGAAAGAAAAAAGGTATTCTTACCGAAACCAAAGACAAGGCAGATGCACCCGAAGGGCTGTGGTCTAAATGCCCTGAATGTAAATACACGTGTACAAATTCTGAATTGAGGGAACACCTGTATGTGTGCCCAAAATGCGGTTATCACCACAGGATTGGAAGCGATGAATACTTTACCATTCTTTTTGATACAAACAGTTCAAAAGAATTGTTTGCGAACGTGGTATCAAAGGATCTCTTAGAGTTTGTAGACTTAAAACCTTACAAAAAAAGACTGGAAGAAACATACGCTAAAACAGCTATTCATGACTCTATTACTGTGGCGCACGGTAAAGTAAATGACAACGACCTGGTAGTGGCCTGTATGGATTTTGAATTCATTGGTGGAAGCCTTGGAAGTGTAATGGGAGAAAAGATCAGCCGGGCGTGCGACTATTGCATAGAGCACCGTATCCCTCTTATGATCATCAATAAGAGCGGTGGTGCAAGAATGATGGAAAGTGCCTTTTCATTGATGCAGTTAGCTAAAACTTCAGGTAAGTTATCACAATTGGCAGACGCAAAAATTCCTTACATCTCTCTTTGCACGGATCCTACTTTTGGCGGTACCACTGCTTCTTTCGCAATGCTGGGTGATATTATCTGCGGCGAACCGGGCGCCCTGATTGGTTTTGCAGGGCCAAGGGTAATCAAAGAGACCATCAAAAAAGATTTACCGGAAGGTTTTCAACGCAGTGAATTTTTATTGGAACATGGTTTCTTAGATTTCATTGTTCCAAGAAACGAGCTAAAAGATAAGATCAGTCAATTGCTGATATTGTTCAAAAACTAAGTTTAACTGATTTTATATAAACAGCAGTTATCTTGAATTTAGATACTGCTGTTTTTTATTTTTGCAGGATGGAAATAAGCAATCGCAAAGCATAC
>CAZDHQ010000704.1:0-2924 GCA_964505135.1 uncultured Ferruginibacter sp. | reverse complement strand
TTTCGGGCGCTACCACCTCAAAGTAGTGCGTCTACCAATTTCGCCATCGCCGCAGGGGTATTAATTTTCATTTTTACGAGGTGACTGCAAATATAGTTGAATGAAGAAAAGTGAACAAGTCTGAAACTGGAAAACTTATCCTGTAATAGATTCTTTTCTTAAAACAATCCTGAAGGAGGTTCCCTTACCGGGTTCTGAATTTTTTACAAATAATTCCCCTTTGTGATACTGCTCAATAATTCTTTTGCAAAGTGTAAGCCCAAGACCCCAGCCTCTTTTTTTGGTGGTAAAACCCGGCTTAAAAATGCGGCTGATATTTTTTTTACTGATCCCTTTACCGGTATCTGTTACATCTATTGATACGCCTGATGCTTCATCTTGTATTTCCACACTGATCGTTCCTTTCCCTTCCATCGCATCCAATGCATTCTTCAGTAAATTTTCAATCACCCAGTCAAACAAGGCAGCATTGATTATGGCTGTTGCATTATCAGCACCGTGGTTATGTACAATAAACTTTACCTTTTCAGGAGACCGCTTCCTGATATAATCCACCATATTCTCTATATGTGGAATGATGTTCATCGCCTCCAATTGCGGGGTGCTTCCAATCTTTCCAAAACGATCACTTACTAATTTTAATCGCTCTACATCTTTACTCATTTCAGCAATTAGTTTTTCATTGCCTTCACTTTCTTTCAATAGTTCAATCCAGCCGGTTAAGGAAGAAAGTGGCGTGCCCAGTTGGTGAGCTGCTTCTTTTGCCATGCCAGCCCATACAAGGTTCTGCGTTGATTTATTCCTTGTAGAAATAGTAATGAGGGTGATAATGATAAACAACGCAACAATAAACAATTGTATAAGGGGGTAATAACTTACTTCGTTTTGCAGTCTTGATTTGCCATAATAGTATTTGTTTACAATCAAGGGTTGTTTGCTTATTTCAACTACGATGGGATCGTTCAATCGCTTGAATTCAACTAGCTTCTTTCTTAAATAGTTGCTGTCTTTTTTTATCGCTGCAGTATCAAGGTTCAGGCCTTCACCTGAAGGATTATCTGATTCATCTGTTTCAATAATGGGGATATCAGTATTATGTGCCGCAATGGTATTGGTTAAGTCGATTGCAGCCTGCTCCGTAACAGTGGCTCTTGTTTTTAATGACTGAACCCACACGTCTACTTTTTCTCTTTCATCATGTGCAATTTTTTTAGAAAGATAATTAGAATAAAAAATGGTGCCTGTTACAATAGCAATGGCAATAAGACCAAGAACAGCACGCCAATTGAACACCTGGTTAAACATGCAATAAAAGTAAGGAATATAAAAGCACATAAATAAACGCAACCGCTTTTGTTGCGCTGACTGTAAAGTATAAATGATTTATGTTTGTAAACGATTCAATGGAAAATTCAACTGTCGCATTTCAACATTTTAATCAGCCGGCTTTTGGTCATTTGCCTGAAGTAGCTATTGTTATTTTAAACTGGAATGGAAGAAAATACCTGCAGCAGTTTTTACCTGCGCTGCTGGCTTCGTCTTATCCAAACAAAAGAATAATTGTTGCAGACAATGCAAGTACCGACGATTCCATTTCCTTTTTGCAGCGATATTTTCCGCAGGTTGAAATACTTATTAATACCACCAATGAAGGTTTTGCGAGGGGCTACAATTCCGCATTAAAAAGAGTAAAGAGTGATTATTATGTTTTACTCAATAGTGATGTGGAAGTAACAAGCAACTGGATAGAGCCCATAATTATGCTGATGGAAAGTGATGTGAGCATTGGCGCCTGCCAGCCTAAAATTCGGTCTTATCAAATGAAGCAGGTATTTGAATATGCAGGTGCCTGCGGTGGCTGGATAGATAAGTTTGGTTATCCCTTTGCAAGAGGACGCATTTTTGATTTAGTAGAAAATGATTATGGGCAATATGACCAGGTATGGCCCTGCTTTTGGGCCAGCGGTGCTGCCTTATTTGTAAAGGCAAAATTGTACCATGAATTAGGTGGATTGGATGAATACTTTTTTGCACACCAGGAAGAAATTGATTTTTGCTGGCGCTTGCAATTGGCAGGATACAAAGTATATACTCAACCAGCGTCTGTTGTGTTTCATATCGGCGGTGGAACTTTGCCAAAAGAAAATAATCTAAAGGTGTTTCTAAATTTCAGGAATAACCTCATTATGCTGGCTAAAAATTTGTCATTCAAAACAGCTGTATGGAAGGTTACTTTCAGAATTTTACTTGATATGATTGCTGCGGCAAAAGGTCTGTTAACCGGCTCGCCGGGATATTGTTTCTCCATCTTTAAAGCCCATCTGCATTTCTTTAGCTGGCTTTTATTACACCGTAAAAAAGCACTATTTCCCGTTTCAAAACAACGGAAGGTGTATGGCTACTATAATGGCTCGGTAATATGGCAACACTTCATAAAAAAGAAGACTAAGTTTTCTGAAATTGTTAAGAGTAAATAAATATTTTTCAAACCCAAACCTTATTTTTGCAACCGTAAATAAAATCTATGGAAAAAGAATTTATAGACAATAGCCACAAAGATTTTGCTCATAACTGGGTTTCATCATCCCGTTTCCTTTTTTTCTGCCAGGTATTCCTGGTAGTTGCTTTCATCCTGGGCGGCTGTTATGCACTGTCTACACATAGTTATAAGGGAAAACCAGACGTGGCAGTTCCTGATAATACTTTGTACAATCCTAAGTACAAATAAATTTTGTATTGTAATTGCAACAACCTTATTTTTGCAATCCCAAAAAACGAATAGTTCTTTTAAAGTTTAAGGTCTAAAGTTTCAGGTTTAAAGTGAGGGTTAGTAAACTTAACCTTTCAACCCTAAACTTTAAACTCAAAATATGCGGAAGTAGCTCATTTGGTAGAGCACGACCTTGCCAAGGTCGGGGTGGCCG
>CAZDHQ010000703.1:0-2926 GCA_964505135.1 uncultured Ferruginibacter sp. | reverse complement strand
GGCGCCGCCAGTTTCTAAAGATGTATTTCCTAACTGGCGCAACTACCGTGAGTTTGGCGGCGGCATGGTTACCGACTGGGGTGCACACATGTTTGATATTGCACAATGGGCACTTGATATGGACAACAGCGGCCCCATTGAAATCATTGCCCCTGATGGTGGCGAGCATCCACACTTAACTTTCCGTTACAGCAACGGCATTATTATGACGCATGAAAAATGGGAATGGGATGGAGCTGTACTCTTTACGGGCACTGAAGGTGAAGTAAGAATCAAACGTGGCAAGATTGAAACAACACCAGCATCATTGGCCACAAAAATTATTGGACCAAATGAAAAGCATGTATATAAAAGTGAAGACCATTACAAAGATTTTTTAAATGCCATGCGCAAACGTACCATGCCTATCTGCGATGTGGAAACCGGCCACCGCACCGCTTCTGTATGCAACCTAGCTAACATTGCATACCAACTCAACCGCAGGCTGCAGTGGGATCCAGTGAATGAAAAAATTAATGATGCAGAAGCAGCTGCATTGCTTGGGAGGCCAATGAAGAATGAGTGGGCGATAAAATTGTGATGTATAATTCAATTTTGTCCCGTTCTCAAATTGTTTTCAGTTGATGGCGTTTTGACAGCATATGATCATGCAAACTGCATAGTAGTTTGCCGGGAGCCCATACTCCTGATGGAACACATCTTTATTAATGAGGCCAAAAGCTTTTTCTTCACTACGCAGCTACAACCGATGCAGTACTGAATGAAATCAACTACTGAGCTACAGTGAATAACCTCATAAACGTGCGGTAATTCACATCAAGGTTTGCACCTCCAAAAACAACTACATCTGAACCATCGGTAGAACGTATTTGCCATTTAATAGTATGTGAACCTGCCGGTAAAGTAAACCCCGTAGCAAGTGAATTGGTTCTTTCGGATGCACCGCCGGTTCTTCCTTTTATTTCAGTAAAATTAATTTCGTCTACCACTAATTTGAACGAAACACCAGGGTTATCGCATCCGAGACAAGCCAGAGAAGTATAATACATATTAGCTGCTATATCCACATAGGTATTTCCACTCAAACTAAGTGAAGTGGTCATGCCGGGTATATCACGCCACACATTATCACTTGTATTAACAAAACTGCTTTGCGATGGCGTAACAAACCTAACACTGTTATACAACACTGTTGTTGCACTGCTCCACGCAGGTGGCAACCCAGAACCGTTACTGGTAAGCACCTGGCCGGCAGAACCCGTGCTACCTGCTACTTCCAGCGCCCCATTGGGCTTTATTGCCAACCTTTTAACACTATTGGTCCAAAGCCCCACGTCATGGTTTACGCTGGCAAGTGCTATTCCATCTGTCCATGCCTGCAGGTAACCACGCTGCACATTGCCATCCATTAAAGTGAGATAAGGATTTACTCCATTGATACGTAAAACTTCTCCATCAGCACGAATGTCCAAAGGAGTGGCAGGCAACTGACCTCCCAGTGCCGCCCTTGCACCTATTACTAAACCGGTTCCATTCATTATAAATTCTTTTCCGATAGTTCCGGGCCTAAATACAAAGGCACCGTTACTATAGTTATTTGAAACAAGCGTATATGGAGCGATGGCGGAAAGTTGCGTTGCTTCGCCTGAGCTGCTATTGCGCAATACAATAGGACCATTATCAATCAGTAACTCCACATTGTTTCCTCCCAAGTGTAGTAAAGCTTCAGGAGAACCGGTGCCAATACCCACATTCTGGGCATACATGTTTTGAAGAAAAATCAAAAAGCCGATAGAAAGAAGAGCTCTTTTAAAACAGCAAAGAAAACTAACTCTAATGCTCATAAAAAGAAAGTATTGAATTTGAAAATTGGATATATCATAAAAATAATATTTTACTCCAAATGAAATAGCAGGGATCGCAAACTTGTACCGCAAACCATTGAGGAGCTTTAATTGAAGCAAAGATCCTTATAGAAGAAGCAAGGCGAAGGCATGCCTCTAAGGCTCTGTTGATAGTTCAGGATATGCATGAAACGAATACAATACTCAAGTTAATTTAAAACAAAACTTGCCGGAATACTTTTATTTAGAACAAGCAGGTATATTTGCATTGCCTCATCACAGGAGATGGAAAATAAATTACAATTCTCTTATTTCCGTTTCTCCATACAATCGATATTATTTTGTTTTAGCGTTTTGTCAGCATCAATTTAGGTTTTAGCATTTTTTAGTAGTTAAGATTTTTTAATTCTATTTTAAAATTGTTACTATGAAGCTATCTGAATTTATTTTACTAAACGAAAAGGAAAAAGCATCTGCAGTACTGCATCTTGGTGTGCTGATAGGCAAGAGAAAAAAGGATTCCTTAATCGTATTCCTGTTTCAATTAGAGAATTATTATGTGGAATCGTTTTGGAATCTACATAATAAAAGCCTGCTCCAGTTTACTGCTTTTAACAACACCAAAAATTTGTCGCCTTACCTGGAAGCTATTTCGCTTGATGAATTGATGCAT
The DNA here is from genome assembly GCA_964505135.1 of uncultured Ferruginibacter sp. GTDB lineage: Bacteria > Bacteroidota > Bacteroidia > Chitinophagales > Chitinophagaceae > Ferruginibacter. Next base: position 409 of record CAZDHQ010000703.1, on the reverse strand, counting down.
TAGACTAACAATGATGCTTACATTTTACTATTAGGGCTGCTGATCAGCAGAACCAGGCGGCGGCGCTTACAGGAGGAAATATGGGCTTCCGGATGGATGGGAATACCATCAGCGGTGGAAAGTAGTTGGTTTCAACTGGTGGTTGCTTCATTTATGGGCACAAGCGCATGCTTGCACCAGGTAGATTATTTTAATGTTATAGACAGGCTTTCGCTTAAGGCGGAACATCCACGGCAACGAGCGTTATTCTTTTATTAAATGCTGGTTGAATCCTAAGTCAACTAAGTTTTCATAAGCATCCCAAACATGGTCTGGTATTTCCTGGTACACCTGGAAACCTTTGGCTGGATATTCTTTGATACGCTGCATATCGCCAACCATTATATTGATCACTCTTTCCAAAGGAATC
>CAZDHQ010000702.1:0-2927 GCA_964505135.1 uncultured Ferruginibacter sp. | reverse complement strand
AATGGCCGCAATCCAATCTCAATTATTGTTCCCTGCCATCGTGTCATTGGATCAAATGGAAACTTAGTGGGTTTTGGTGGCGGCCTTGCAAATAAAGAATATTTATTAAAATTAGAACAATCATTCATCACTCGCCAAACGCCGAGATCTTGAAGCTAACATTACCGGAATATCATCCACCACCGGATACGCTAATCGATCAAATTTACAAATTAATTCCTGATTCGATTGATCAAAAATCAACTCCCCTTTGCAAATAGGACATGCTAGTATTTCCATTAAATTTTTATCTATCATTTGAGTTCCCAATAAAAAATTTATGAGCCAACATCAGTTATTTAATATTGAAGCAGCAGATCCATCTTGGCATGCCTGTCTTAAACAAGCGCTCGGAAAAATGGATCCTAATTATTTAGAAAGCTTATATATCACCACAGATTGGCTACCTGGTCATCATAATATTTTTAACGCTTTTTCTTTACCCTTTCATCACTGGTTTGATATAGCCCATAAGCGTAAGTATTTCCCTGGAAAACGGCTGCATAGATATTGCCTGCAGTACTGGCCGTTTTGGCGTAGATGCCATGAAAATTGGTAGATGTAAAATAACCTCCATAATTACCGCTGCTGTTACCCTGTACGCCAAATGCAGCAGTGCCGGAGCCATATACGGCACTATAGTTGAAAGCGTAAGAAGCGCCATACACACCATAGGTGCTGCCGGAGCCATACACGCCATAATTACCCGAGCCATATACGCCATAGCTGCTACCATAGCCGTATAAACCATAAGTGCCTCCAGAACTATATATGCCGATATAATTTCCCTGTCCATAAATACCATAATTAGCGCTGGTAGAATATACACCATAAGTTCCACCATAAGCTTTTACACCGGTATTAACAGAATCAGTTGCCTTGAGTGTTTTTACAACAACCGTATCTGAATAATAACCTTTTCTCCATGTACGTGCCGGGGATCCCAAATCTAATGCTGCTGCTGTTTGTGGCAACAATGAACGGTTTACCGATGTAGTAGTGCTTAGATTGTTTAAAGTGGTGGAAGCAGCTGAATACAACAAAAGCCTCCATCCTGTGCCGTAGTAATAATAATAGCCTGCAGTGCCGTCTGTTTGATACACCAACAAACCCGTGGCGGGTGATGCTATGGCTGTTCTTTGAGCACTCGTCATTCTTGGAACAAGAAAGCCTTTGGTAGTTGATTTCATTTCTAATAAAGAGGATGCTGCAGGAGCAGTGGTACCAATGCCCACTGAACCTGTGGATGGAAAAGTATTTTGTGCATTGCTTTGCAGCACCAGCAAGCAGCTTGCTGCCATTGAAAAGAAAAGTTGTTTCATTGTTTAAGTTTTTATTTTTTACGATTAGAACGTGAGTATAAAAGCACGAACCGGCAGGTCTTGCATAGAATTAGCATCTGTTTGTGCAGATAAAGATGTGAACTCAGGAAGGAAAGCTACAATAGTTATAACAGGGAATTGGATGCTGTTGTATCGCTGGTACTGGTAAGGTACAGATAATTGCAGAATTTCAAAATGATCAGCATAAATTATTTTTCCCGTACACAGTTGTGCTGATCCTTTGTGAAAAGAGTGCCTTTGCAATCACTTGAGACAAGATTGCTGTTTAACAACCCTTGCAATAGATTAGAAATGCTGCGCCAGGCAGGCGAATAATTAACAAATGCAGTAATCTGAATTACAGCTGCTTTTTGTAATTTTATGCTTCATCAAAAAAAAGGAGGTATTCATGCAATCTACAGATTCATCATGGAAGCCTTCGGTTGGTATCGCCTAACCGGGCTCACTTCATAGAAAATATCTGTCCCGCTTGGGCGGGATAAGCCACTCAATCAAATGAGTGGCTTTTTTGTTTTTTACTCTTTAGGTAATTTTTTAAATACACTGTACAATGAAAACGGGAATTTTTAACGTGTAGCACTTTAAATCGTCATCAGCATTGAGTAGCACTGCACAGCAGCAATTGGCTGCATAAGATGTACCGGGCAAGTAGCAACTCATTTACGCATTTGCTTTTCTATTTTAACACCTGCAACTATCAGTACAATTCCTACTACCATCAATAGCGCATTGAATAAATAGGCTCCTATAGCATAGTCAATACCTCTTGAATGATCAACCGGATTTCGGACAATACTAAACACGTTAATCAATTCAAGGAATGCTCCCAACGTTATAAAAAAAATTGCTCTTGTTTTCATATACAATTATTGTATCCTGGGCAAAATATTACTAACGCACATTGTAGTATAATTACAATTGATTCCCTGCATAGGTACCAGGTCATTGGATCCAATAGCTTTCGGCTGAAGAAAAATTTTTCTGCCGCCAATCACCTCAAAGTATAAGTTGGCAACAAACAACATTCCTGCTAACTCATTACCGGGATGCTAAAATAAAAACAAGACCCTTTGTCTTCTGTACTTTCCAGCCATATCTGTCCCCCATGCTTTAACACGATGGATTTCGAAATATAAAGACCCAGGCCAAAGCCTGGGTAAGGATTGTGATCACGTTCTATCCGGTAAAATTTTTCAAATATCTCTTGCTGTTTGTCCGCCGGTATACCCAAACCAAAGTCTTTAACCATACACACTGCCATACCATCCACACGGGTTAAACGCAGTAGTACGGTATCAGCTTCAGGCGAAAACTTGATGGCATTGGTAAGCAGGTTATTGATTACCTGGGCTATCCTGTTATCATCGGCCGTAACCAGGATAGGTTCATTTGTTTCAATAATTATTTTATGTTTTGTTGTGTATTGAACCTGCTCCACTGTTTCTTCCAATACCTGGTCTAATTGTACTCTTTGCATTTGGTATATTAAACCGCCATCCTGTATCTTATTAATGTCAAGCAGGTCATTTATCAAATGGGTAAGTC
>CAZDHQ010000701.1:0-2931 GCA_964505135.1 uncultured Ferruginibacter sp. | reverse complement strand
AGCGAAGGATATTTAAACAACCTGGAGTTGCGTTTCCCAAATGAACCTGCACGCCACAAGTTGTTAGATGTTATCGGTGATCTGGCTTTAATTGGTTATCCCATCAGGGGGCATGTAATGGCAAACAGGCCAGGCCACAGCACCAATGTAGAGTTTGCAAAAAGAATCAAGCAATACATCAAAAAAAATAAACACACAAAAGACATTCCTATCTACGATCCTAACCAGGCGCCGGTATACACGCTGCAACAGATAGAAAAAACACTGCCGCACCGTTATCCTTTCCTGTTGGTAGATAAAATTATCGAGTTGAGCGACAAACATATAGTAGGTGTAAAAAATGTTACATTCAATGAATTTTATTTCCAGGGGCATTTTCCTAATAACCCTGTAATGCCTGGTGTATTGCAGATAGAAGCATTGGCGCAAACAGGCGGTTTACTTTGTATCAACGCCATGCCAGAAGGACAGTACGATACGTATTTTTTGAAAATAGAAAATTGTAAATTCAAACAGAAAGTAGTGCCGGGAGATACTATGCTGCTGAAGATGGAATTAATAGAGCCCATCCGCAGGGGCATTTGCGTAATGAGGGGCAATGTGTTTGTTGGAAACAAACTTTGTACAGAAGCAGACTTAACAGCGCAATTAGTGAAGAGGAATTAGCTAATATGCTGATGTGCTAATTAGCTAATTCATTTTATGCGAAAAGCTTTTTGCTTATGCAGCGCTTTCGAACTTTAGAAATAATAAATTCAATTATGCAAACTCGGGCATATAATAATAAACTATAAATTTTAAGAAATTAGCACATTAGCTAATTAGCACATTAACACAATGATCCATCCACACACATACATACATCCAAACGCAAAGCTTGCTACCAATGTAAAAATTGATCCCTTCAGTGTGATCCATCAAAATGTAGAAATTGGTGAAGGTACCTGGATTGGCAGTAATGTTACCATTATGGAAGGCGCCAGGATCGGCAAAAACTGCCGCATCTTTCCAGGCGCTGTAATAGCCGCCATTCCACAAGACCTGAAGTTTGAAGGAGAAAATACCATTGTTGAAATTGGTGACAATACCACTATTCGTGAGTTTGTTACAGTGAATCGTGGCAGTAAAGACAGGTGGACCACCAAGGTGGGCAGCAATTGCTTGATCATGGCATACAGCCACATTGCACACGACTGTATTGTAGGCAACAATTGCATCATCAGCAACAATACACAAATAGCAGGGCATGTAGTATTGGGTGATTTTGTCATACTTGCAGGCATGTGCGCTGTACACCAGTTCGTGCAGATTGGTCAGCATGCGTTTGTGAGCGGCGGTTCACTGGTGAGCAAAGATGTACCACCGTATATAAAAGCTGGCCGTACACCGCTAAGCTATGCCGGCGTAAATTCTGTTGGCTTAAAACGCCGTGGGTTTTCACTGGAACGCATCAATCACATACTGGATATTTATCGTATCATTTATAATAAATCAATGAATACATCCCAGGCGCTTAATTTTATTGAAGAAGAACTGGATGCAACAGACGAACGGGATGAGATTGTAACGTTTATCCGGGAAAGCGGAAGAGGCATCATTAAGCGTTTTACAAAGGGAGTGACGGAGGATGAGTAAAGCCCCCTGTCCCCCTCCGTTCTACTTCGCTCAGGATGGGAACTTAGGCACAGTCTGTATTCTTCATATCGATGCTCGTCAAATTTATTAGTGTTGTTTTTGAAACCTGCTTTGTAAGCATCAACTAAACATCGTTATGCTGAGCGGAATCGAAGGGCGCACACTTGTAAAAAATACCATTATTAAACAACAAAGCTCTTTCTATAAAATAAAACAGTTTTTAAATAGCAGAGTATAAAGCCCCTTCAGGGGTTGGGGTATGCAAATCAAACTAACCAATACGGGTAAACGATTTAACAGGGAATGGATCTTCCGTGGGGTTGACTATGTTTTTGACGCTCCAAAAAAATATGCTATCACCGGTTCCAATGGTTCAGGTAAGTCTACCTTATTGCAGGTCATCAGCGGATCATTAACGCATAATGAAGGCACCGTTGAGTTCTTCCAGGATAATAGTACAATTCTTGCAGAGCATCATTTTCAACAAGTTTCTATCGCAGCACCTTATTTAGAATTAATAGAAGAAATGACGGCAAATGAAATGCTGGATTTTCATACGCAATTCAAGCCATTAAGCCTTTCGAAAAAAGAAGCGCTTGGTATTGTTAATCTTACCAACGCAGCCAACAAACAGATCCGCTATTACAGCAGCGGCATGAAGCAACGTTTAAAAATGGCGCAGGCCTTTTTTAGTAACACGCCTGTTTTACTACTAGACGAACCCACTACCAATTTAGATGCTGAAGGCATCGCATTGTACCAGCAATTAATACAAGACCACACCACTGGTAAACTCGTTATCATCAGCAGCAACGATAAAAATGAATACCATTTTTGTGAGGAGGTGATTAAGATTGCAGATTATAAATAATTGCTGATTTGTTAAAGGCGGATATAGGATTTATAAAAATGGCAGTTTGATACATTCATTATCATGAAAATTTTTAAAATAAGATAATGAGTAAGCTTTTGCCCAAATCCGACATCATCAAATCATAAATCAGATATTGACTTACCTCCTGCTTGCAATCAACAAATTCAAATCTGTAAATTTTAAATCAAACCTTTCGCTTAGATAAAAATTGGTAAGGCTCCCTTTGAATAAATAAATACCAGTACGGATATTGATCTTATGCCAAATGATATTATCAATACCTCCCTCATCTGCAGTTTCCAGCAGCAGCGGCATTAATACATTGCTGATGGCCTGTGAAGCGGTACGTGCAAATCCGCTGGGAATATTGGGTACACAATAATGTATTACATCGTATTTTTTAAATACCGGCTTATCATGGG
>CAZDHQ010000700.1:0-2932 GCA_964505135.1 uncultured Ferruginibacter sp. | reverse complement strand
TGTTTATACACCGAACCTTTCCCAGTTAGATAAATGTCACACCATGATTTTGTAATAGAAGGATCACCAGCGATTTTTATGTAGATAGATTGAGCATTTAATCCTTGCTGTAAAACAAACAAAAAAGCAAGCAGGCAAGGGCTAAATAAATAATACTTTCTCACTTCCTGGTTTATTTACTTCTTTCCCAGATTATCCTTCACCCATCCCTCCAGTTCACCTTTTTCATCTTTTACCATCATCTTTTCTATGTCTTTATCTTTCTTAATCCCGACCCCTTTCTTATAAACGTTGATCACAGTGCGTAAAGCAGCCAATGTGCTTTGAGCTTCATCTTTGCTGTAATTGTTTTGAAGGCAGTAGCGAGTATAACCACCCATAAATAAAGCCAGCAGTTCAGGATTTTTTTTCATGAATGGCACTATTTGTTCACGGATGTTCACTGTAACAGTAGGAGCCCCAGATATCCATCCAATTAAAAAGCCATTTTGTTCTCTACGTTTTTCTGTTTCCTGGTCAAGTGGTGTTTGCTCCAGCCAGTTGATGGTAGCTATCACCGCTTTCTCAGTTTGGGCAAATTCTTCTTTGGTAGTTGGAATGGAGGTCAATAAACTGTCTTGTGCAAAGCAGGTTACAGAGCCCGTTAATAAAATAGCAAGCGTAAAACTGATGATTGATTTCATATTGTTGTTTTTTGTTTTAATGGTTTTGTCAAATTCTTTTGAAGATGCACCAGCATTAAGCGGCAGGCAATAGGTTAAAGAATCATCCAACTCTTGATTGCGGGCTTAATACAAACGACAAATGTATTTTAAAGATACAGAAGAAAAGATCAGGTAACAGAATTTTTTTACCTGCTTGGAGAAAAATGTCTAATGTCAGATTGATAGCATAAAAATACTATCAAAACTTAATCCTTCCTTGCAGCCAATCTTTTTACATTTGAACCATGAACACATACAAACAACTCCTTGCCGTATTCTTTTGCTGCATCAGTTTAAAAACAATGGCGCAGCCTGCCATGTACACAGTTGCCAATGCACATTCGCATAACGATTATCAGCAGCGTACGCCTTACTTCCAGGCCTATGCAGAACAGTTTGGTTCCATAGAAGCAGATATTCATTTAAGAAATGGTGTATTGATAGTGGCCCATGATTCAGATGAAGTAGTGATGACAAATACATTAGAGAAACTGTATTTAAATCCAATCGTCAACAGCATAAAACAAAATGGCGGTTTTATTTACAGTGATAAAAGCAGGCAACTGCAGTTGTTGATTGACTTGAAAACGGAGCCGGTGAGTACCCTGGATGCATTAATCAAACTGCTGAAAAAGTATCCTTCCATCATTCAAAACAAATCTGTCAAAATCGTTATCACTGGTAATAAACCTGCAGAAAATAAATTTGTAAACTATCCATCCTTTATCTGGTTTGATTGTGATGCAGGTAAAATACACAGCAATGCAGCACTTACTAAAATTGCCTTGTTAAGTGAGGCTTTTGATGACCACAGTAAATGGGATGGCAATGGAACCATACCAGACTCAGCGAAAGAAGCAGTAACGGCCATGATTACACGAGCACACCGTTTACGCAAACCCATTCGGTTTTATGCCACGCCTGATCAACCGAATGCATGGCTTACCATGCAGCAGTTAAAAGTTGACTATATCAATACGGATCACATAGAAATGCTGGGAGATTTTTTGCGCAGGCGCAATGATTCTCTCCGGCTGATGCCTTTCAACCGCATCCTTCATTCAGCCGGCGAAGTGATCCGCTTTGGTGAGCCCACGCTTGAAAATCATGCGCTGGATGTGACAGAATTAACCAATGATGGGAAACTGGTAGTAGAAGATCGCTACGGCATCGTGGCAGTAGATGCGGTGAGCAAAAAAATAATTGACCGCCTCAGCTTAAATAAAACAGCACAGTACAAAGAGTATATCAGCACTTATTCCGGCATCTGCAGTTTTAGCTGGCAGGGTAAAATCTTTATCCTATGGAGTGCAGTAAATACGGATAAAGGAGAAGCTACCGTGATGATAGCAGAATGGGCCAACGGTTTTAAAAACATTAGCCACATTCCTCTACAAAAAAATGATATTGCCGGCAATGCTATTCCCAATCAAATCATTGTTTCAGTAGAAAAGAAGGAGCCGTTTTTTTACGTGGTACTCAATGGCAATAATGAAGTGATCAAATTCAAATGGAGCGATAAAACAAAGATTTGGCAATCAGCAACCGGTGTGGCGCCTTATGGCATTGCAATAGCTGGTGGAAAATTGTACATCACTAACTGGGCGGGCAATACTGCCACAGACAGCCTGAAGGAAAGAGCCGGTGTGCCATGGGGGTTGGCTTACACTGATCCACGCACCGGAGCTACTAAAGGCGGCAGTGTAACCGTGCTGGATGCTGCTACAGGCAAAGAGCAGGCAACCGTTCCCGTTAGCCTGCATCCAAATGCCATTATTGCTTCAAAGAATGGAAAGCTGGTTTACGTTGCCAATGCAAGCAGCGACTCAATTGCTGTTATAAGTACCGCTACCCATAAAGTAACAGAGTGGATTGATGTGAACCTGTTAAAGGGAAAAAATTATTTGCAGGGCAGCAGCCCCAATGCGCTTGTATTAAATGAAGCCAACAATATTTTATATGTTGCCAATGGTTTTGATAATGCGGTGGCTGTAGTACAACTGGGAACCAAAGCCGGCGGCGTTGGCAAAAGCAACAGTTTTATCAAAGGGTATATTCCCACAGAAGCCTATCCCGGCGGATTGGCCATTGCAAAGAACCAACTCATTGTTACCAATTTGGAATCAGATGGCGCCAATGTAATCAGTGCATCAAAAAAAGCAAGGCAGATCCACAATCAACTGGCATCTATCAGCATCATTCCTTTGCCTACGGATAAAGTACTGCAA
>CAZDHQ010000699.1:0-2964 GCA_964505135.1 uncultured Ferruginibacter sp. | reverse complement strand
GCGTTTTTTGCTTTTTGTGCAAATGTGAATGAGGTAGTAAGTAATGCAGCAAGAGCTATTAATAAAGTTTTCATTATAAATAATTTTCAGTTTAAAAAATTGAATGATAACGTGCAAGCGCACGGATACCACAGCATCATGATGCTACAGTAGATATACATATTCAATTCTACAATCTGAAAACGCAGTTAAGGATACAGGCGGAAGGCTTGTTGTCTGAGGGAGGAGAATGGTTATTTATTTTTTTACCATCATTATCAATGGCTGGTAAAAAATCAGTAATTAAATATTGATTGGTAAGAACGGCAACAGGAGCTTCAAAGCTCAAATCATTGGAAACATTCTTGTGAGAGTCATTGAGTTTAAAAAATTTGTGCTCATCATTGCAGCAGCCTTTCTTTTCCTTCATGCCGCATTTGCCGCATTTGTCATTGGCACCGCCATACAAATCAAAGCCTGACTTTTTACCCATGCAATAATGAATCTCCATCGCAATGCCTGAAGAGACACCGAGATAAAGAATGGCTAATATTGCAACAATGGCTTTTTTCATTTCAATACAAAGTTAGTCATTGTATAAACGCAGCAAAGGACTTGCTCATTGTTAAACATGATTTTTATCAATCTGTTAAACATTAATTCACAAAATTCCACTGGATACCTAAGCGGATAATACGGCCGGGATAGATATAGCCTGGGGCACCTGAGTTTCTGTGCGTAAAACCAAAGCCGTCTGTAAAATTGATCGTATTTAAATTTTCCATTCTCAGGTAACCGGTGAAAGACCTGATGCGGAAATGCATAAAGACATTTACATCCGGCCTGTTGCTGGTGTTAATACTATCCTGCGGCATAAACTTACCCATTATAGGGGAGTAGTTATAAGCTTTATATGGCGTGTAATACCTTACTTCTATACCTGTGCTCAGATTCAGATTCTTAAAAAACAAACCTTCAAAAGCAAGCCGGTTTCTTGTGTACAATAATGGAACTTTTATTGGCGCAGCAGCATCTGTTTGCTGTGCGGCAGCTTCTATATACCAGTTCCATCTTTTACTTACTTTTATTTTTTTGGCTGCTGTTACCTGGAGTAAATTGATCACCCTGCTATATTGATCAGTATGATAGTAATCTTTGAAATAAAGATAATTGGTAATAAAATAGTTAGCTGCGGAAAGGCTAAACAGCGGGTTGTCTGCGGTAGCTTTTAATACTAAAATATTTTCTTTGTTATAAGAAGCAGTATTGCCAAGATTAAAAGAAGACTGTGTGTTGTAAATAAAAGACGGGCTTCTGTTTACATTATTAAACATCAGGCTCACATTACCCCAGCGTTTATTAAAATACCTTGATAAAAGGGCATACGCATTATAATCACCGCTATTATTTCCTGCCATATACAATTCGCCTTTGGCAATAATATCCCACAGTTTATTTTTCGTTTTATTCCGGTATTCGGCATGTGCCACAATGTTGTAAAAGTTTTTGTTTCCCGAAGTAAATGTGCCGGAAATATTTTCCAGTCTTGCGCCTGCCAGGAGGTATTGCCCGGAATTTTTTGTGTCAGGAAATTGAAGAATGGAAAAATCATTTGTGATTGTTTTCCAGCGATCGTTTATTACGAGTGTATCTTTTCCTGTATTTTTTAAAGTGATATTGTACCAGTCCTGGTAAATAGCGGAATCAGGTATATAATCATGATACTCGTATTTAGCGGTACTATAGGTAAAACTATGCTGGAATCTTAGCTTTGGATAGAACAAATATTCAGTAGTAGAGTCGTTGATTTCGACAGAGTCTTTTTTACCAATATCATAAGAGTGCCTGTAGTAAAAAGTAAACTCTTTTTGCTGGTTACCAGTTTTTACTGTTGTATTAAATGGGTCAATGATCTGGCTACCTGAATTGCCAATTTTTACAGGGATCGCAAAGAGTTTGTCTTTAAAATTGGGGCTAGTTAAAAAAGTATCGCTTTGTATACCTCCATTTTCAGCCGCCCTTATGTTATTTGACAGCAAAACAAAATAACTGGCATAACGTTTACGCTTGCCCTGGTAATTGCTAAAGAACCTGAGGTTGCTGTGTGTGTTATTCTGGGTAACAAAATAACCAGGTGCACTCAGTAGCCTAAAGTCCAGTCCAAAATTCATGTTTGGTTTTGGGTTTTGGGTATGCAGCACTTTTATATACTGCTCCTGGGAAGCCCCCAGCTGATAATTTAGTTGTGTAAAAGGTTTATTAGTCTTATAAAATTTGGTGTTTTCAACGCTGTATTTATAAATATCGTAGCTGTGAAATCCAGGATCCCATCCTGCTTTTACAAAAGGAGAAAAGATTAAAGGATAGCCTGCAGCACCACTGTTGCCCAGGTATTGCCAGTAAGAAGGGGTAGGGTAATATTTGTAAAAATCATTGATGCTGCTGTCAAATCTTACGTAACGGATAGAATCCAGCTCACGGAAGCTAATGTTTACAGAATCCTTGGAATAATCCCTGTGTTCAAATTTGATGCTGTCTTTATTACCCCCGCCCTGTGACCCGCCAAAACTGCCACTACCTGGCATTCTGTTAAGTAAATTGCCACGCTGCGCCATTACATCAAAGCTTATAAAAACTAATAAAAGAAAAATGATGTGTTTGTACATGATGTTATAGGCTAACCGGCGGACCGGTATTAAACCTGGTTTAATATGATGGCAGTTGAAATTGATTAGCTGCCTTACCAGCCAGTATTAACGCATTATTGGCTAAACCGGCAGTCGAAAATTGGTTGCAAATGTATGCCAAGAAATTGTTAGTACCTGCTGAATGCTAATGCACCAAAAGCAAACTTACCTCTATGCTTTATTCACATCTGCAAAATCAAAAACTTAACAACTGTTTATTATCTTCGCCAAAATTTTATTAATTATGAATCTCCACGAATACCAGGCAAAAGGATTACTGAAGAAATTTAACGTGCCG
>CAZDHQ010000698.1:0-2966 GCA_964505135.1 uncultured Ferruginibacter sp. | reverse complement strand
GTTTTGGATATTTTATACAGGACCATCCGAAAACACTTGATCAACTTGGTGAATGGTATTTAAATAAGACCACCAAGCAGTTACAAATGTATTTCGGCACCGCAACACCATCGGCGTATAGTATAAAGGTTGGAACTATTGATACATTAATTAATATCAATGGTAAAAATTATATTACAGTAGATGGGATTGCTATGGAAGGAGCCAATGCTAACGCAATGCAGTTACTTAACTGTACATATGTAAACATTCTTAATTGTGATATAAGAAATTCATGGGGTGGTCTGTACGCTCATAATTGTTCCAACTTTTTGGTTGATAACGTTACTACCAACAACACTTACAATAATGGAATTTTTGCTATGAGTTTGATCTCTACTAACACAACCATCCGAAACTGTACAATAAAAAATAACGGCACTGTACCGGGAATGGGTGGAAATACAAATAACGGCTATACCGGTATGAGAGTAGAAAGCGCAGGTAATTTGTTGGTTGAATATAACAGGTTTGATAGTATTGGTTATGTGGGAATTCAATTTCAAGGAAATGATGTGATGATAAGAAATAATTTCATCAGCAATTTTGATTTGGTTAAACAAGATGGTGGAGGGATTTATACACACGTTAGTGGCACATTAACTAACCCTGGGCCTACCTACTATAGAAGAACTGTTAGAGACAATATAATATTGAATGGAATAGGTGCTCCTTATGGCACTAAGTCCGGGAGTCCGGACGCTTGTGGTATTTTCCTGGATGGACGCACAATGAATGTGGATGTAATTGGTAACACCGTAGCCTCAGCAGCAAGCGAAGGAATACAATTGAATAATCCAGTTAACGTAACTGTACGCAATAATACTTTGTTTGACAGTAAGCGTCAATTAAGTATTTGTAAATGGGCTTTTGGAGATATTAAAAATGTGACCATTAAGGGTAATGTAGTATATACAAAAAATGGTGATCAAAAGCATATTCATTATTTAAACACTGCTTTGAATGATCCTGCTACAACAACTATAGATGCAGCGCTTAAAGCTATTGGCTCCATTGATAGTAATTATTACAGCAATGTTAACCAGATAGGCTTTAATACGGAAGTATATGGAACTACCGGAGGTGCCGCAATTCCAGCCTCACCCAGGTCAATGGAATCATGGGCCAATTTCTCAACCTACGATATACATTCAAAAAAAGCGGCGAAACTGCCAACACTTTATAAGGTTAATAGCTTAATAGGTGCCAATAAATTTACAAACGGAACATTATCAACTACTATTTCTGGTTTAACAATTTGGGGAAGTAACGTAACTGCAGTGTGGGATGGTACTGGTAAGATTTCCGGAGGTTCGGTTAAATTGAGTTTTTCTGCGCCAGCCCCCTATAGGTACGGTACTGTACACAGCCCGGTGGGAGCCATAAGTTCATCAAAAAAATATCTTTTGAGAGTAACTACACTGGGAACAACAGTCAATGGAATAATCAGAGGTTATATCAGGCAAACAGCTTCACCTTATACTGAATTGACTCCTATCGATACCAGAAGCTTTGGTACTACCGCTAAAACACATGAATTCCTGTTTAATGCGCCAACATCAAGTTCTGCTGGAAGCTTTGTTATTGATATTGAGCAGAATTCAGGTACAACTTACCTTGACAATATTGAATTCTATGAAGTGGATGCTGCTGTCTACGATTTTGATAAGCAGCTTCGTTTTGAATACAATGACACGAAAAACTCTAAAACAGTGTCACTGGGTGCAAATTACCGTGGCGTAGATGGTGCGTTGTATTCTGGTACAATCACTTTAAAACCTTTTGCTTCTGCAATTTTGGTACAGGATACTGGTACAGTAGTTTCTACACCTAGTCCCGTTACCTCATCACTTTTAACTAGCTCCACTTCTGGTAAAATAAGCTGTTACGGGGGCACGGCTAACGTAACTGTAAGTGCTTCCGGAGGAAAATCACCTTACACAGGTACAGGAAGCTTTGCAGTTTCAGCAGGTAAGGGAAGCCTTGCAATTAGTGCAAAACAGCCAACCCCTGGCCAGTTTACGTATCTGTATTATACAATAGGTGCGGTAAAGTCAACCAAAAATTATGTCTTGAAGTTTAGTACGATCAGGAACTCTGGTACTGCTACTTTAAAAGCGCTTATACGACAGACCAGATCCCCCTGGGCTGATCTTACTCCAAAACAGCAAGTAACAATTGGAACTTCAAGAATAGACCACGAATTCTATTTTACAGCACCCACCAGCGATGATGCTGCAAGCTTTAGAATAGATGTGGAGCAGGCACGTGGCATAACCTATATTGATAATATTGCTTTCTTTGAAGTAGATGCTGCTAAAAATATCATTAGTGATAACCTTTATCCGTATGGCCAGTTTGAAACTGATATCTCGAATATAATTGTTAATAGTGGAGCAAATGCAAACTTTACTGCTGTTTGGGATAATACAAGTAAGATTAATTCGATTTATTATTTTCCAGTTAAAGATGCAGGGGGAGCAGTTACTGTAGCCCAGGTAAAAACATCTCAGCCTGCTGCAGCATTAAAAGCAATCGCTACCACTTCAAGCGCCATTACTACCAGCGGCGGAACTACTACTGTTACAGTATCTGCAACAGGAGGTACCGCTCCTTACAAAGGAACAGGATCGTTTGTGGTTGGCACAGGTACCTATAGCGACACGATAACAGATGCAAATGGATGTTCAGCTACGGCTAAACTCAGCATCAGCCTTTCACTAGCAAAGACAACCGTAACATCAGATGCTGGAACAATCGTTGATAGTACTTCAAGCCAGTTACTGCAAAGAAGCACTACAGGGCAACTGAATTTAACAGCATCGCCTAACCCAACAACAAGCTCATTTAACCTGTACGTACAGGGTGGTACTGCTGAAAAAGTGATGGTGACTGTTTACAATGCTGATGGAAGAATATTCTATCAA
>CAZDHQ010000697.1:0-2966 GCA_964505135.1 uncultured Ferruginibacter sp. | reverse complement strand
AGCACATCCTTGCGAACGCTGCGACCTGAACACAGTGCGTCTACCAATTTCGCCACCTGGGCATTTTCCCGATAGCTATCGGGATCAGGGCTGCAAATATAGAAAACTAAAAAAACATTTAGCAATTAGAGCCGTTCTTTTTGTTTCCATCCAATCAATATTACACCGGCAATTACCAATACAGTTCCAAATATTTGCGCTGCAAACATTTTTTCACCCAAAACATAATGCGCTTGTATGATAGTGCTCACTGGGCCGATACTTGAAATAATAGCCACGTTGTTAGACCCAATTCGTTTCATACCTGCAGATAAGAAAAAAGAAGGGATGACCGTGGCGATGATGGCAAGCAATAAACTGTAAGTCCATAAACTGGTTCCACCGGTTTGCAGCAAGAGCCAATTATTCTTTGCAACAAAATGTATTAACACACCTACTGTAGCAGCCAGCATGCTATAAGCAGTAAATCTTGCAGCGCCAATAGCTGGTATCATTTTACCACTACCAACAAGATATACGGCATAGGTAACGGCACAAATAAAAATGAGTACACTACCAAGAAAAAAATTAGGATTATTTAGGTCCGTGTTTATTTCACCATAATAGGCCAGCCCAATACCAGCGTAGGTGAGAAACAGGGCAAACTTTTGCCTGCTATTAATTTTTTGCCGAAATAAAATAGCGTTGATAAAAACTACGAATGTGGGATAAAGAAAAAGTATCAATCGCTCCAGGCCTGCTGATACATATTGTAATCCTTCAAAATCTAAAAAGCTGCTGACGTAATAACCAAACAGACCTAATAAAATAAGCTGCTGCCATTGCTTTTTACTCAATGGTGCTTCTAGTGATTGCTTTCGGTTGATCAAAACAATAGCAATATAAAAAGGCAAGGAGCAAAGCATTCGCAATAGCAGCAGCGTAAGCGCATCTGTATGTATATCAGCAAATGCCTTTTTTACAATGATCGCTTTTGTAGAAAATAAAACAGCACCTGTAAATGTGAATAAGAAACCAGAAATGTGTAGTTTATTCTTCAATGCTCCTGTTTACACGCTTACATTAAAATCTCGCAATGCATCATTTAAACTTGTCTTAAGATCTGTACTCGGTTTCCGCTGACCAATGATCAACGCACAGCTTACATTGTATTCACCTGCAGGGAATTTTTTTGGATAGGTTCCTGGTATCACTACACTTCTTGCTGGCACCACACCTTTGTATTCAACAGGAGAAGCACCACTAACATCTATAATTTTTGTTGACTGAGTTAATACCACATTGGCGCCCAGCACTGCTTCTTTTTCCACCCTCACACCTTCTACCACTATACAGCGGCTGCCGATAAAACAACCATCTTCTACAATTACAGGTGCCGCCTGCAAAGGCTCCAATACACCACCGATGCCCACACCACCGCTTAAATGCACCCCCTTACCTATTTGAGCACAGCTGCCCACAGTAGCCCAGGTATCCACCATAGTGCCCTCATCCACATACGCTCCAATATTTACATAAGAAGGCATTAGTACCACGTTCTTAGCAATATAAGCCCCATATCTTGCCACAGCATGCGGCACCGCTCTTACACCCAGTGATGCATATCCTGTTTTTAAACGCATTTTATCATAAAATTCAAACGGTGGTAGTGAATAGGTTTTCATTTGCTGAACACCAAAGTACATCAGGATGCCCTGCTTTACCCATTCATTTACCTGCCAGCCAGTTTCGGTAGGCGATGCCGTTCTCAATCTTCCTTTATCCACTTCTTCAATCAGTGTTTTCACCGCTTCCAGATGATCCACCTCTTTTAATAACTCCCTGTTATTCCAGGCGGCAACAATCATATCTTTTAATTCAGCCATTGTATTTTTATTTTGAGCCGCAATATACAAACTATGAAATTTATATGGTTTAGGGGTTTAGAAGTTTAGACGGTTTAGGTTTCAAAAAGATTTCTTGCAATGGATTGTTTTATCTTGCAAACCGTTTAAAACACTGCAATTATGCATATTGGATATGATGGAAAAAGAGCTTATCAAAATAAAACCGGCCTGGGGAATTATATCCGTTCGCTAATTGCCATTCTTACAGCGCATTATCCCGGTAACGAATACACGCTTTTTGCACCTAAAAAAACGGATTTATTTAACGTTGATAATTTCCACAAGGTAAACGCCATTTTCCCTTCTGGCAGTTTTTACAAACAGTTTCCAGCACTATGGCGCAGAAGCGGCATGGTAAAAGAAATTGCCAATGCAAAGCTGGATATTTTTCATGGCGTGAGTAACGAATTACCAAAAGGGATACAGCGGACTGGCGCTAAATCAGTAGTAACAGTACATGATTTAATTTATGAACGCTTTCCTGAAACCTATGGTTTTGATGAACGCTATGTACACCGCTGGAAAATAAAGCATGCCTGCAAAGTAGCTGATGCTGTGATTGCCATAAGCCAGCAAACAAAAAATGATCTGATGGAATTTTATAAAGTCCCAGAAGAAAAAATTTTTATCAGCTATCAAACTTGTAACCCGATTTTTCAACGAGCCGTTAGTGAAGAAGAAAAAAAAGCCATTAAAAAACGCTACAACTTACCTGATGAATTTTATTTGTTTGTAAGCTCTATTGCTCCAAGAAAAAACTTGATTACCATTTGTAAAGCAATGGTTTTATTGAAAGACATAAATAAAACTCCTTTGGTAGTAATTGGCAATGGCAAAAAACAAAAGGAAGAGGCGAAACAATTTATGGTCGCTAATGGCATCAGCGATCGGCTGATTTTATTAAATGACTTGCCGCAATCAAAAGAAAGTTCATTTACCACGGCAGCAGATTTTCCTGCTATTTACCAGCAGGCATTAGCGCTGATATATCCATCGATTTTTGAAGGTTTTGGTGCTCCTCTGGCAGAAGCGCTGTGGAGTAATATTCCATTGATCAGCAGTAATGCATCCTGCCTGCCT
>CAZDHQ010000696.1:0-2974 GCA_964505135.1 uncultured Ferruginibacter sp. | reverse complement strand
AATGGAAAAACTTCCAGCGAAGCAGGGCAAATACCTAGAAAATAAACAGCAATAATTTTTATGGAGCTGATTTATCACAGGCCTATCGCCTGTACACGTTAGCGTTAGCAAAGGCTCCGGAGTTAGGTGCGATGAACAGGCTAAAAGAATTCAAATATCTTTCACCTGAAGCTAAGTGGCGCCTGGCTGCTGCGTACAAATTAAGTGGACAGGAAAATACTGCACTGCAGTTAATCAGCGGATTGCCTACCAGTTTTGAGAAAAGGATCAATCCCGGTTATACCTATGGCTCTGATTTAAGAGACCAGGCGATGGTATTGGAGACACTAACGCTGCTTGGGAGAAAATCACAAGCAGCACAATTGCTGAATAGTATTGCGGGCCAGCTTTCACAGGAAGTATGGTACAGTACGCAAACCACGGCTTATTCTTTAATTGCAATTGCAAAGTATTGTGGTAAAAATCCATCCGGCGAAAAGATCAATGCAAAAGCTGTGATTGGAGGAAAAGCAACAGATATCAATTCTGTAAGCTATATCAGGCAGTTGCCGGTGAACGTGCAAAGTGGAACAAATAATGTTACGGTAACAAACAAGGGCAACAATGTATTGTATGTAAGATTAATTACACAAGGCCAGCCGCTTGCAGGCGATAGCCTTAAAGTAAATAACAATCCTGCTGTGCTAAGCATGACCGTTAGTTATGTTTCACAAAACGGGCAGCCGGTAGATATTACTAAACTCACACAGGGAACCGATTTTGTAGCAAAAGTGAGCATTACCAACACTGGTAAACGTGGCGCCTATACGCAAATGGCATTGAACCAGATCTTTCCAAGTGGTTGGGAGATTTTAAATGCAAGAATGTTTGGCGGAGAAGGTGCTTTCAAATCTTCTTTTGCTACTTATCAGGATGTGAGGGACGACAGGGTGTATACCTATTTCAACATCAACCAAAATGAAACACTTACTTATTATGTGCAGCTAAATGCGTCTTACCTTGGCCGTTACTTCCTGCCAGGCACATTCGCATCAGCGATGTATGATAACAGTATTACGGCAGGTGTAAATGGTAAGTGGGTGGAAGTGGTGAATCAGTAAATAGTTTTCAATCCTGCTTTTTTAATAAGGCAGGATTGATTTTTATACCTGCCTTGTATTTCGTGGCAGCATGGTTTTGTCATGGTATCCCCAACTTGTTGGCGGACTCACTTGTACTAATCTTTCTTTATTCACCAACTGATTCGAATGAAGAATCTTTTATCGGCTTTTGCAGCGAAGGTGGCATCAATGTCCATCAAAACAAAAATAAAACTGGCGTTGTTGTTTGTTTTAATTGTATGGTTTTATTTTTCGCTTCCCAAGCATTTATTCAATGCACCGGCCAGTACCATACTGGAAGATCGCAATGGTGTTCTACTGAATGCTACTATTGCAGTTGATGGTCAATGGCGTTTCCCGTTCAATGAAAATGTGCCGAAAAAATTTGCAGACTGTATTACCACCTTTGAGGATAAACGCTTTTTTTATCATCCCGGAGTTGATCCCATTGCTTTTGGAAGGGCATTGATAGAAAATGTAAAAGGCGCTAATACACAGGGCGGCAGTACCATCACCATGCAGGTGATAAGGCTGGCGCAAAAAAATAATAACCGCAACATCTGGATCAAATTAAAAGAAAGCATTTTAGCCGTTCGATTAGAATGCCGTTATTCAAAAAAGACGATACTGGCATTGTATGCAAGCAATGCGCCTTTTGGTGGAAACGTAGTCGGTCTTGATGCAGCAGCATGGCGTTATTATGGCAATAGCCCGGATAAATTAAGCTGGGGGCAAATGGCTACGCTGGCTGTATTACCCAATGCGCCTTCGCTGGTGCATCCCGGCAAAAACAGGGATGCGCTGTTAAGAAAAAGAAATTGGCTGCTGGATAAATTACAGGAAGCAAAAAAAATAAGTGAGGAAGATTGTGAACTCGCCAAGCAGGAGCCCTTGCCCGGTGTGCCCTTGCCATTGCCACAGAATGCCACCCATTTATTTCAGCGATTTAAAAAAGAGAAGGGTAATAAAAATCCGGTTACCAAAGTGGTAACAACAATAGATAATGGGTTGCAAAAAAATGTAGCATCTATTCTTCAGCAACATCAATCCATATTAAAAGGCAATGGCATCAACAATGCCTGTGCATTGGTATTGGATGTGGAAACGGGCAATGCGTTGGCTTATGTGGGCAATATTGCAGACAATAACAAAGAGATGGAAGCTGATGTGGATGTGATTGCTTCGCCAAGAAGCCCTGGCAGTGCATTAAAACCCATTTTATATGCAGCCATGTTAAGTGATGGATTGGTATTGCCCAATAGCCTGGTGCCTGATGTGCCGATGCAGATTGGCAGCTATGCACCAAAGAATTTTGATTTAGGTTTTGATGGAGCAGTGCCTGCAGCCAATGCATTGGCGAGAAGCTTAAATATTCCTGCCATCAAATTATTGCAGCAATACAAGTACCAGCGATTTTATGAAACACTCAAGCGCTGTGGCATCACCACCCTAAATCGTCCTGCAGATAATTATGGTCTTAGCCTGATTCTTGGCGGCTGTGAAGTAACCATGTGGGATATGGCTGGCGTGTATGCATCCATGGCAAGAGCACTGAATCACCAAACCGCTAATAAAGGCGTAATAAACGCACAAGATTTTCATGCGCCTACTTATCTCAAACAAACATCGAACGTCAAACCTCCAACCTCGAACATTGCCCTGGACGCCACCTCCATCTACTTCACCTTCCAGGCAATGAAAGAAGTAATGCGCCCCGGAGAAGAGGGCTTGTGGCAGCAGTTTGCTTCTTCTCAAACCATCGCCTGGAAAACGGGCACCAGCTTTGGTTTCAGGGATGGGTGGGCTATTGGCGTTACACCTAAATACGTAGTAGCAGTGTGGGTAGGTAATACTGATGGCGAAGGAAGACCACA
>CAZDHQ010000695.1:0-2984 GCA_964505135.1 uncultured Ferruginibacter sp. | reverse complement strand
TTAATTTTCAGTAGTTATTAGAAATTACTTTATAGACTACTTCTAAAAATCAGGTTTTTAAAATATTTAGTGGTCTCGTCTCATCATGAAATTTATTAAAAAAATATTCCCCGATAAAATCAAGAAAGCTATCAAGGATAGCCTAGGTGTTCCTTCACTTAGAAACTCCTTAGGTAATTTAAAGCGCTGCGGATTTAATCAGAATTTTGTGCTTGACGTGGGAGCATATACAGGTGAGTGGACTCTTGAATTTCTTCAAGTTTTTCCCGGTAAAAAAGTGTTGATGTTGGAAGCACAGCGTTCTAAGGAACCTATACTAAACAGCATTGTGTTAAACTATGCTAATATTAATTACCATATTGGTTTGCTAGGTGCAGAAGATGGTAGAAAAGTTTTCTTTTACCAGAATGAAACAGCGAGTCACGTAATTTATAAAGAAGAAGAACTAAAAGAGGCTTATGCTGAAGGCCATGTAATAGAAACAATAGACAGTATAATAAGGGAAGGAAAATACCCTTTACCAGATTTTATAAAAATAGATGTTCAGGGATACGAGTTAGAGGTTATAAAAGGTGCAGCAGAATGTATGAAAAACTGTGAAGTATGTTTATTGGAAGTAAGCTTCATAGATTTAAATGGCGCTGATCCGGTAATATTAGACGTAATGAATTTAATGGATCACTTAAATTTCCAGGCATATGATATCTCTCAATTGATGCGAAGGCCATATGATAAAGCACTTTACCAGGCTGATATTTTTTTTGTGAAGAAGAGCTCCAAGCTATTAGCCTACAAAGGCTGGAACTAAGGTAAGTTTTGAAAAAGATACTCATCATCACCCCGCATTTCCCTCCTTCCAACCTGGCAAGTGTACACAGAAGCCGGCTATTTGCAAAGCACCTGCCATCTTTTGGCTGGGAGCCAATCATATTAACGGTGAATGAGCAATATTACGAAGAGGAGCAAGATGAAAAACTGCTGCAACTATTATCTCCCTCTCTTACAATTGAAAAAGTAAAAGCATTTCCGTTAACAAGACCAAGGTTGATTGGAGACCTTGGGCTTCGTGCATTTTTTCAACTGTACAACAGGGCAAAAAAATTAATAAAGCATCAAGGGATTTGTTTTGTATATATCCCCATCCCTTCTTTTTACTGTGCACTGCTGGGCAGATGGCTCCATGCAACTACCGGTGTTCAATATGGAATTGATTATATCGATCCATGGGTGCATTATTTTCCGGGAAGTAATAAACTCTTTTCCAGGCATTGGTTTAGTACAAAATTGTCTGGTATTTTAGAACCCATCGCAATTAAACATGTTTCTTTAATTACCGGTGTAGCTGAAGGCTATTATAAAGATGTGTTGCAAAGAAACCCGCAGTTGAAACAAAGGGTTATTACAGGAGCTATGCCTTATGGAGGGGAATATGAAGATCATGTTGCGGTAGGGAAGATAAATTGTGGCAATTATCTTTTTCAAAAAAATAATAAGATACAATTGGTGTATGCAGGTGCTATGCTTCCCAAAGCATACCTGCCATTGAAGAATATTTTTGAAAGTATCAGGGCCAACAGTGAGCTGTTTAAAAATGTTGAAATACATTTTATCGGAACCGGTAAAACAGCAGGTGATGCTGGGGGCTTTAATATAAAACCAATGGCTGAGGAGTATGGACTTTGGCAAAAGCAAATTTTTGAATATCCCAAAAGAATTCCCTACTTGGATGTACTTTGCCATTTAAACTTAGCGGACGGGATATTTATTTTAGGAAGTACGGAGCCACACTATACTCCCAGCAAAGTTTACCAGGCACTACTCTCAAACAAACCAATGCTCGCTGTGTTACACAGTCAGAGTTCGGCTGTTGGTTTTTTACTGAAATCTAATGCAGGCGTAGTAACACCGTTTGACGGGGAGAAAGGCGCAGAAACTCTCAGAGAAAGATTCCCGGCCATTTACATGGACTTCCAGCTTTTTATCAGGTCGTTTAGAAAAGACCAGGTTGAAAAGTCCCTGTTTAGCGAATATTCAGCAAAGGCAGTTACAGAAAAACTTGCTTGCCTTCTTAACGAAGCAGTAAAATGAAAGCAAACATCCAAGTTTTATTAATCCACTAAATTGTTAAAAGATATTGATATAAGTGTGGTGCTACCTGTTTATAACGGAGGAGAAAAATTGAGTCTGTCTATTGACAGTGTATTAAGGCAAACTTATCCAAATTTTGAGTTGCTGATTATTGATGACTGTTCACCAGATAATAGTTGGTCAATGATAAGCGCCATAAAAGATGAGCGGGTATGCATCTATAAAAATGACGAAAACAAAGGCTTGTTTTACAACTTAAATTTTTTAATTAAACAAAGCAAAGGCCGATTGATCAAACTGTGGGCACAGGATGACATTATGTATCCAAATTGCTTGAGCAGTTTTGTACAGTTCCATAGCGATAATCCTGAAATTGGATTTAGCTACAGCGGCCGTGATATGATTGATGAAAATGGCAATATAAAACCAAATGAAACAGAAGATAAAACTCCGGCAATCATATCCTCAGAGCTGCATGCAAAAATTGCTTTTTTTACAGGATCCATTGCAGGTAATATTGCTAATGTTTGTATCAACAAAGAAGCCTTGCTTAAAGTCGGGTATTTTAATGAACAGATGAAGATATCTGCTGATTTTGATATGTGGGTAAGATTGGCTAAAGAATATAAAACAGGATTCATCAATGAAAAATTGATACAGTTAAGGGATCATGAAAACCAGTTAAGCCGGCGGGATGAATACTATATTTATCATGTAAAGGAAGATCGACAGGTATACCAAAATCTGTTCTCTTACTGCAGTCCCGCCTTAAAGAAAACAGGAAAGAAAATGCTGAGAAGGTATAAGTTGAATTTCTATTACACATTAATGCTGCAGGCGTTTTTAAAGGGCAAGATTAAATTGGGTATACAGTTTTTAAAAGAATTACAGGCATT
>CAZDHQ010000694.1:0-2990 GCA_964505135.1 uncultured Ferruginibacter sp. | reverse complement strand
CCGTTGATAACACCAAATTGCTGCTGCATCACAGCCAGCTCTGCCTGCAGTGGAATATTTTCTTCTCTAAAAAGATCAATGCTCTTTTTTAGGCTGCGGATATAGGTAAAATATTTTTCTTTATCCAGTGTTTCAGCCAGTGGATGATTTACCAGTTTTTTGTTCAATGCATCTGCATAAGGCTGAATTTTAGGCTGAATTTCCATGCAGAAAAAACTAAAGGCTTCTTCCAGTGATTGGTTTTCTGTATCACAGGTCATTTTAATCTGGCGCCAACAGGCATCTTCACTCACCACTGCTTCCAGCTCACTCAAATCACTCATCCACTTTTCCAGATCCTCCTTGCTTTCAATTGCACGGTCAAGCAATTCTTTAAAGTAAGGTTCCAGCGCCTGCCAATCAGTTACAGTAAAATCTGTTAGAATAAAGCGGCGTTCGATCTTTTTAATATCTGCTGTATAATTCATCTGAAAAAAATTATGAAATGATTAAAAGTAGAACTCCTTTTTCCGGATTGAAAAAGGAGTTACAAAATTATTAAAGCATTATGTTACTAAGCCATCTTTCTTGGCGTATTGATCTTTTTGGGCGGAGCAGCTTTTGTGGTAGCCTGTTTTGCTTCCGTAGGTTTTGCTTTTGGTGCAGATGGCTGTTCTATTGCATTTTCACCTTCTGGTAATTCAGATAGTTTTAGTTCAACATTGTTTTCTTTCAGCAGCTTAAACCATTTCACCATCTTTTTCATATCACTGTTATACACTCTTTCAAAATCCATCTCGGGATACACTTTTTGAAAATATGCCTTGATGTCTTTTGCATCTGCTTTACCATCCGGAACGGTTTCGCCTGCGGCATCCATTGCCTTAAATACATCTACAAGGTTCACATTTTCAGTGTTGGTATAAACTTCTATGCTTTCTAAATGAGAAAAAGTATGTATACGGCTGCTTACAAATTTTGTACTCTTATCTTCCAAAGACTTTACCACACCACCATCCGATTTTGATGATAGCAATTCAAATAATCCATTAAGACCTGTAACAGCAACCAGTTTATTGTATTCCATTGGTTAAAAATTTAGTGGTGCAATATAGTTTTAAATGCTCAATTTTTACTGTGCTGAAAAACTTTAACGGCCTGTTTATTTTAATTACAAAGTCCTGCCGTTTACTCAAATATTTATTTTTGTGGATTCATAAAAACAGGCAAGTACAATCGGCAGGGGTTGAACTATTAAATATAGATGAAAGAAAAAACTTGTAATCCAAAACAGCAAAAATTAACACCGCAGCAAGCCCTGCCTAAGCTGCAGCAATATTGTGCCTACCAGGAGCGCTGCCATAGTGAAGTGAAAAATAAACTGTTTGAATACGGTGTATATGGTGATGATGCGGACATAATTATTAGCAAATTAATTGAAGAAGATTATTTAAATGAGCAACGATTTGCTATACAGTTTGCCAGCGGCAGGTTCAGATTAAAACATTGGGGCAAAGTGAAAATAAAATATGAACTAAAGCAAAAAGCTGTGAGTGAGTATTGCATAAAAAAAGCACTCCAGGGAATTGATGCAGATGATTACGAAAAGACTTTGCAAGAACTAAGCGATCAAAAACTGAAAACCTTAAAATCAGAGAAAAATATTTTTATCAGGAAAAGAAAACTACGGGACTTCCTGTTACAGAAAGGTTTCGAAATGGATCTGGTAAGAGATATTTTGAAAACTGTTTAATCTACTTTTCTGCCAGTAACTTATCCACTGCATCAATAGCCTTTTGTAACCGCTCCTCGTAATTGCCACTGATGTCCACCCAGGATACATTTTGATTGATCACAATGTCTTTGTAATGATGATATAAACGCTCTCTTGTTTCAAAATCCGGGTATTCTCTTAATTCATCCTTAACCCATGGAGCATCTATATTGCCCAGCAGGTACAAATCATATTTTCTTTCTACTACCTGGTTCAGTATCCATTGATGACATTTGCCAAATACAAACTCACACCAGGTTTTCATCACATACATTTCAGTATCTATAAACAAGGGAATATTAGCTGATGTATGCTGTAACATTTCGGTTATTGCTGCAAGACCAAGTTCTTCATTTGCCAATTGGCCTTTGGCTACATCCAGTAAATTTTCAAATGTGTAATCCGTGCCGTTTTTAAGTAAATATTCTCTTGCATATTCTCTTACCCAAATGGTGTTGTAATGATTTGCAAGTTTATCACATAATGTACTTTTCCCGGTGGACTCGGGGCCCACCACTACTATCTTCTTAATTCTATTCATTTCTGTTTTAACTGCGGAGCTCTATAAGTTTTTCGCAATATATAAAAGATGTGAGGTAAAAAATATAATTATGCTGCTTTTAACCTTGTTCGCCTGATCCATTCTATTAAACCAAAAACAGCCATAGCGGTAAGGATTACATAATAAACACTCGTAAATACATAATGTTTTACAAAGTACAATGGTACTGAGGCAATATCAGTAGCTATCCACCAATACCAGCTTTCCACTTTTTTCTTGGTCATCAGCCACATGCCTGTGAATGCGGTGGCGGAAGCGAACGCATCTGCCCAGGGAATGGCACCCGGTGCAAAGGACTGTTTTAAATAAGTGAGCGAAAAATAAATAGCAAAATAAAATGCCAGGAAAAACAATAGCTGGTATATCCACCAGCGCCTGTTAGAAAATTCTATGTTTACTACTTGGTGTTGGGCAGCATCTTTTTTCATCCATAATATCCATCCGTAAATACTCATGATGGTATAATAAAGATTTACGGATGCTTCGCCAAGCAACTGGCCTTTAATACTAAGATAGATGTAGAAGATGGTGTTGATTAATCCAACAGGATACACCAAAATGTTCTCAATCCTGCTGAACCATACACTTGCAATACCTGCAAATACGGCAATGTATTCAAGCCAGGTAGTTTGCTTCATGCCATCAATAAACTGCTGGTATATTTCTGGTAGGCTC